>CAMBRH010000034.1 GCA_945870115.1 Chitinophaga pinensis
CGACATTACAACTTTATTTTTGGCGATTTAACGGGGTAAAATAACACTTTTAATAGAAACAGAAAGGGGATTTTTAATTCCCTTCTGTTTTGAATGTTAATTTAACGCACTAAATCTAAAAGTTGCATTTATTACTTGAATTTAAGTTACAATTATATCTTTTTTTTTACCATTATCAACTTCATGTGAATTGGTTTCTGGACCTGAAGAAGCTATTTCAACATCTCAATATGGTTATAATAAAGTTACCTACTATATAGGGCTACTTTTTATTGCATTAATTATTGCTTCAAGCAATGCTGGAAAAGGATCACTCATATTATCTATAGGTTTCACAATAATAGGTGGTGGTATAATTGTGTTTTTTCATTGGGTAGGTCAGGCTGGTTGGGGAAAACCTTGTGGTCATTATCCTACTCAATTTCAAAATTTACTTTACGTAGGGCATTTGCTAATAATATTTGCTTGTTATATAAATATTTTTCAAAATAGACGAAACAACAAAAAATTAAATGTTTTAGATGATTTTTAAATCATTAGAAAATTCATTCCTGAACGAATTTTAAACATAGATGTACAAACTAAAAATTAAAATTTGCGTCATGAAAAAATTTGCTCAAAGAATCTTTCAGGGAATCATCGTTTTTGGATTAAGTTTTACTGCTTTTTCACAAAATCAGAATGGAAATATCCAAATTGCCATTTTATTCGACACTTCAAATAGTATGGATGGTTTGCTTGAACAAGCAAAATCTCGTATTTGGACAATCGTAAACACGATGTCAACTTTAAGGTACAATGGTCAAATTCCAAAAATTGAAATTGCTTTATACGATTATGGCAATGACAACATTACTGCAAACAAAGATTTTGTACGTCAGATTCTACCTTTGACAGGAGATTTGGATTTGATTTCTCAAAAATTATTCGGTCTTACAACACGTGGTGGAAGTGAATTTTGTGGAGCAGTAATTTCTTATTCTCTAAAAGAATTAGAATGGAGTTCAAATCCAAACAGCATGAAAATGATTTACATTGCAGGAAATGAACCTTTTAATCAAGGAACATTAAACTATAAAGAAGTGATGAAAACTGCTGTTAAACAAAACATTCAAGTAAACACAATTTATTGCGGAGATTACCAACAAGGAATCACTGAATTTTGGTACGACGGTTCCCAACTTGGAAAAGGAGAATATTCAAACATCAATTCTAATTTAGTCGTAAAACATTATGATACGCCTTACGACCAACAAATCAGATCTTACAATGATTCACTTAACAGAACATATTATGGTTTCTGATCTGAAGGAAAAATGAAAAAAGAATCGCAAGATTTTGAAGATCAAAATGCTGTAAAACAATCAGCATCAGCAATTACAGAAAGAGCAGTTGTGAAATCCAAAAAAGTGTACAACAACTCAAAATGGGACATTGTTGACGCAAGTATTGAAGATTCAACGCGAATTTTAAAATTGAAAGACGAAGAATTACCAACTGAATTAAAAGGTAAAACTGAGGAAGAAAAAATGAAATTTATTGAATCTAAAAAAGTAGAAAGAGAAAAATATCAAAAAATTATTCAAGAATTATCTGTCAAAAGAGATGAAAACATCAAAGAGCAAAAAACGAATGATGTAAATCCTGAAGCTGATTTCGGTGAAGAAATCAAAAAAAATGTGTTAAAAAATGCCGAAGTAAAAGGATTTAAAGTCGAGTTAAAATAAAATCGATTCAATAAATTTTACATTTTGTTCCTTACCAGATAAGGTAAATTTTGATTTGGAATAAAATTCCTCTCGTTTTGAGAGCAATTCTTTAACAAAAGTATAAAGCTCATCTTGCGTTTTATCTTTTGCTAAAGGTCTAATTGTTTTTGCATTCAAAATTCTTTTTGTCAATTCAATTGGATTTAATTTGATGTAAAAAGTGGTGCCAATTTGATTTAATAAAGTCATGTTTTCATTAAAACAAGGCAATCCTCCGCCAGTTGAAATGATGCAGTTTTGTTTATCTTGCAAAGAAACGAGTAATTTTTTTTCTAACTCGCGAAAATGATTTTCACCAAATTTTTCAAAAATTTCGGTAACAGAACAATTTTCATTTTTTTCAATTTCTTTGTCGGTATCTATAAACTCAAAATTCAATTTATTGGCCAATTTTTTACCTAGTGTGGATTTACCACATGCCATGAAACCAATAAGAATGACATTTTGCATAGTGTAAAATTAGAAATAATTAAGACAAAAAAAAATCGCCTCAAAAATGAATTTGAGACGATTTAATAAAACCAACTTAATAAATTATCTAAAAAATTTATTCAACAATTAATTTACTTGTTGAAAAACCATTTTTATTATTTAATTGAAAAAAGTAAACACCTGAAGTTAAAGTAGAAACATTAAAAGTTTCATTTTCACCTAAGGTAACAATTCTTGATTCAATTATTTTTCCATCTGTAGAGATTAATGTAACTTGACCTTCTGTTAAGTTTGAAAGTGTAACGATATCTGATGAAGGATTTGGGAAAATTGTAAACTCATTAGCACTTACTTCTTCTAAAGCTGAACAATCATTTACAACAACAGTTACATCTAAAGAAGTTGAAGAACAAGAAGCAACAGAATTTTCAACAAAGTAAACACCAGATGATGTTACGGTAATTGAATTTGAGCTTTCTCCATTTGACCACATGTTATTTCCAATTGCAGAAGAAGTTAACGTAACAGAGTTTCCATTACAAAAAGTTAATGGTCCAGCTGCAGTAATTGTTGGAACTGCAGGGATTGGATTTTCAGTTACATTTACTGGAGTAGAAGGCAATGAAGTACATCCATTTGAAGTAAAAGTAGTCGTAATATTATTCAAAGTTGAACTTACAGTAATTGATTGAGTTGTTTCTCCAGTTGACCAAAGGTTTCCTGTTGCAGAAGTTGAAGATAAAACAACAGATCCTCCTTCACAAAAAGTAGTTGAACCAGTTATTGTAATAATTGGTGCATTTGGACTTGGAGTAAATGTTACAGTAATTGGAGTTGAAGTTGCAGAACATTGACCTACAGAAAAAGTTACTGTATAAACACCAGCTGCTGTAACAGTGATTGAATTTGTACTTTCACCGTTTGACCAAAGGTTATTGCTTGTTTCAGATGAAGTTAAAACAACAGAACCACCAGAACAAAATCCTAAAGGACCATTTGCTGAAATAGTTGGAGCAGTTGGATTTGGAGTTTCAACGATATTTAATGTATTTGATGGAGCTGAAACACAGGAATTAGCTGTTACGGTTGCAGTTACAGAACTTGTACTGTTAACAGTAATCGTTTGAGTAGTTTCACCAGTTGACCAAAGGTTTCCTGAAGGAATAGTTGAAGTTAAAATAACTGAACCACCTTCACAAAAAGTTGTTGTCCCATTTGCTGAAATAGAAGGAGCATTTGGAATAGGATTTACAGTTACATTTGTCGCTGCAGAAGTTGCAGAACAACCATTAACTGTTACCGTAGTAGTGATATTACTTAAAGAAGCATTCACAGTAATTGATTGAGTGGTTTCTCCTGTTGACCATAGGTTTCCTGATGTTTCAGATGATGTTAAGGTAACAACATCGCCAGCACAAACTGTCGTTGAACCATTTGTTGAATTTGCTGAAATTGTTGGAGTTGATGGAGCACCTGGATCATTTAATGTTCTTGAAATCGTATTTGAAACACATCCATTGTCAAAAGTAAAATTATATGCTCCAGCAGTTAAAGTGTTTAATGTTGCTGGTAAAGTTACATTCATACTTCCAGTTGCCGAACCTGACCAAGATAATGTTCCTGAACCAGACCCAGTAATTACAACGCTACCATCTGCTGCACCGCAAGCACTTGGATTTGTAAAAGTACCTTCAGCAATTACAGGTAAAGCATTCACTGTTACTGAAAAAGTTTTCGTGTCTAAAATTAAACTAGTAGCTGTCCAAGGTAACATCATTGCACTTGCGTCAACTGAAAAAGTTCCAGCAGTTTGATAAACAATTCCACTTTCTTGTAAGTCAGAGTAAACAGAAGCATTGCCATCACCAAAATCAAAATTAGTGTACGCAGCTGGAGAGTTATTAGCTAATAAATCCCATTCAATATAATTTAAAATTGGATTTTTTGCATGAAATGTATTGGCAGTATTTTGAAAAGAAACAGAATCACCTAAACAAAAAGATAAATTTGATGCTGAAAAATTTGAATTTAAATTGTATGCAACATTTGGAATAACGAAGAAATCAAAACTTTGTTGAATTAAACCCAAAATATTGTCGTTGTTTCCAATTGATACTGCAAAAATAGCAGCATCACCAGCAAATGGTAAAGCGGAAGTAAATACATTTGGAGCATTAGTTGTTCCAAAATTATAGTTATTCCATTGAGAATGTGATTTTGCAATTTTAAAACTATCCGCAACTGATGCCATTTCAAAACTTACTAACATGGTATCAAAATCCGTAACAGGCGTATCGAAAGTCACCGTTTTGTAGCCATAAGTATTTGATACAGTCAAGGTTTTTGTTGCTAGAACTGTTGTTAAATCTTTTTTGTAAACTTTTACAGTGACAGAAGAACCACCAGTTTTTAAACCTGAACCTACAAAAGTGATGCTGTTTAAAGTTAATGTGTCTTTGGTAGGTATACCTTGTAACATTTTTTGCCAGTAACCTCCGTTTGCAGCCTTTTCTTTAACAGTATAAGTGTAAAGCCCTAAGGTGTCAAAACCTCCATCTGCTTGTCCAGTAGTTCCCAAAAAAGTATTTAATTCTTTCGTGAATCTAGAGTTGTTTTCCCAATAGTAGTAAGAATCATCAGAAAGAATGGCAGTACTTTTAACCCTACTTTTTTCTTCTGTTAACCTTTCTGGTTGAGAGTTTGAAAAATTTTGTTCTTCAAAAAATGTTTGAGCATTTACAGAAATCATAGTTGATAAAGCTGCAAATGATAAGAATAATTTTTTTTTCATGAATCTATTTTATTAATTTAGAATTGATTCAGCAAAATTACAGCTATAAGATCTGTCAAAAAATCACATATCGTAAATGGTTGATTTCATTTGTAAAAACACATAATTTGGGGTAATTGGTTGCAAATAAAATGTGAAGTGTTTCTTGAAAATTCAATTATCCAACATTTTTTTGAATTCTGAAACACGATCTCGACTTACAATGGAAGATTCTTCGTCTAAAAATAAGGTATGAACTTTTAATCGACTGTTAAAATATGTCGCCATTTTTTCAATCGAATTGATGTTTAAAATTACTTTTCTATTTATTCTAAAAAAATCACTTGGATTCAGAATTTCTTCTAATTGGTCCAAATTAAAATCTACTGGAAAACGTTTCCCTTTTGAATTAACCAATAATACCATTCCGTCTTCAGAAACGAAATGATTGATTTCTGCACTTTGAATTGAATTAATATTTTCACCCAATTTCACCAAAAAGCGAGATTTATAATTTGTTGGGTTACTTTGATTAATTTGATTTGAAAAACTTTGGTTCAAAAGTGGAAGAATTTTATCGAAATTTTGTTTTATGTTTTCCAAACGGTGAAATTTGTCCAAACTTTTACTCAATTCTTCTCTTCCAATTGGTTTTAATAAATAATCAATACTATTTAATTCAAAAGCTTTTATTGCATATTCATTGTATGCTGTTGTGAAAATAATTGGGATTTCAATTGAAATTTCTTTGAAAATATCGAAACTAATTCCATCAGCCAAATGAATATCCAAGAAAATTAAATCCGCATTTGTACCCTTTTTTAAAACTTCAATGCTTTTTTTAACAGAATCATATTTTCCAATAATTTCTATTTCAGCATCAATTCTCAACAACAAATTTTCTAAGTGTTCTGCTGATAACTTTTCGTCTTCTATGATAATTGCTTTCATTTAATGTACAATTAATAATGGAATTTTCACTTCAAAACTAACATTTGTTTTTGTTATTACTACTTCTTTATCAGAAAAGTGTGCAATTCGATGAATGATGTTTTTTAAGCCTGTTTTTGAACTTTTTTCAGCAGTAATATCTACAATTCTTTCTTGTAAGTTGTTATGAATAGTAAGATAATCTGAAGTGCTCGAAATGAAAATATTCAAATGATTTTCTTCTGAAATTTCATTGTGTTTAATGCAGTTTTCAACTAATAATTGCAAACACATTGGTGGAATACATTTTGATTTTGATGTTTCATCAATTGAAAATGCTACTTCTAAATTAATATCGAAACGAATTTTTAATAAATAAACATAGGATTCTATGAACGTTAATTCCTTCTGCAAAGTGACCAATTCATTTTCTTGATTATCCAAAACATAACGGTAAACTTTCGATAATTGATTAATGAAATCTACTGCTTTATCTTGATCTTTATAAACCAGTGAAGACAAAACACTCAAATTATTGAACAAAAAATGCGGATTTACTTGATCCTTTAGATTTTGAAATTGCGCTTGAATACTTTCTGCTTTGTATTTCTCAACTTCAACCAATGATTTTTTCCAACTTTTAAAAAACTGACTTGAAATTTCTATGGTTAAGATGATAAATGAAAATAAAACGCCAATTACCAGTGAAATAACAATCAATATATTTTGCTTTTCTGGCGGTAAAAAACAAACAAATTTATTGAAAGTCAGCATTGGGAAATAAATCACAAGCGAACTAAAAATCAAGGTGATGAAAAATTGAATCGTAATTCTTTTAGCGGTATTTCCTAACCAAGGAATTTTTTTGTTTAACAAATTGTCAATTCTTAAACTTCCTTCCCAAATGATAAAAGTTATCAAAATGGAAATTATCATATCGTTGATAAAATAATGATTTGGACTATCAAATGGAACCATCGATTTCATAACGAAAGAAATTAATATTCCGGTTATGAACATAAAAATAAAGCGTTTTTTAGATTTTCCCATTTTTTCAACTATTTTGAGGCCATTTTTTCAATTTTCTTCAGCCAATTTACTCTAAATTCTTCAGTAGAATTTCTTATGGGAGCAATTCCTATTACTCTAACTGGCGAAATTCCTGAAAATTGCATGGTTCTTTTCTTTATTTGATTGACAGACGGTGCTCTAAAGAAATATTTATAAAGCCAAATTGGTGTATCGCAGGTATAAATTAAATCGCCTGATTTGCCTTTCAATAATTTGTCCCAAAGCGGACTATTTTTTCTATACTTGAAAGCAAAACCTGGAGTAAAAACTTTGTCTATAAATCCTTTTAATAAAGCAGGAACAGAGCCCCACCAAACTGGATGAATGATAACAATGTGATTTGCCCAAGTTATTTTTTCTTGAGCTAAAATTAAATCAGCTTCTAATTTCACTACAGAAGTATAGCCTAATTCTAAATTAATATCAAATTTCAATTCACGAATATTTAATATTTCGACTTCGTTTCCACTTGCAATAGCGCCTTTTTTGTATGCTTCTGCGATTGAATTACAGAAACTATCTTTGTTAGGATGACCATTTATTATTAATATTTTTTTCATCTTTAATTTATATTTTTAGTTTTCATTTAGCTTAAATTCTAATATTAAACAGTAATCAAGTGAATACTGTTTTTTTGAATCTAAATCTATTAAAGTCTTTCGTCTTAAGTCTCTAAGTCTTGAGTCTAGCTCTAAAACTGAAGTTTATAAACAAAGTTAGGGAAAAAACCAATCTGATAAGCGGTACTTATTGTTTTAGAATTTGGACTATATCTTTGAGCAAATACATTTTTATTATTTGTAATATTATTTACATCAAAGAAAAATGATTGTGAAACTTTGCGTTTTTTACTATTAAAAGTTACTCCAACTTTAAAATCTAGTCTTAAAAAATCTGAATTTCTATCTGTATAAGCAAATTCGTCTCCTTTTTGAATTTGTCTATTTTCTAATTTAGATGCTTCTAAATCAATTGGTGTAAAAAATCTTCCACCAGCATGCGTAAATTTAGCATCCATGGAGAATGTATTTCTTTTTTCTTTTCCAATTTTAAATTCTTTTCCAATTAAAATATTGTAAACAAATCTTCCGTTAAATGCTGTATTGTGTTTTACTCCGTCACTTCCTTTATAAGTTGATTCATAAATTGAACCAGTCATTAATCCATAAAATCCTTTGCTGAAAAATTTCTCAATGGTTAATTCAAAACCGTAATTTTCTCCTGTTCCAGTATTTACTAAATCGCCCGTTTCATTTGGCGTAAATCCTGCTCCAGTGTTTAACATGGAATAAGAAGTTGAATCTTTTGTTACAGGAACATTTGAAATATATTGATAATAAACTTCTGTTTTCACTCTCCAATCTTTTACAGGAAACAATTCATAGCCCAACACAAAGTGCTGACTTCTTGTAAAATCCAAGTCCTTATTAGTTTGTTGATATTCATTATTTGCATCCAAAGTTCGGAAGAAATACACATCCGTTGGTTGCATTTGACTGTGCATTCCGTAGCCAAAACTCAAATTATTTTTCGGATTGATAGTGTACTTTAATCCAAGTCTTGGTTCAAGTGATTTAGAATCATTTAAGTCTAAATACTGAGCTCTCAAACCTGCGTTTAGTGTTAATTTATCCGAGAAATTATATTTTAAATGAGCATATCCTTGAAGTAAAGATGTCATATCGTTGAAATCCCAATATTGAATCCAATCTGGTCGATTTACCCTACTTTTATAAAATAAATTTAGATTAATCAATTCTTCTAAAACTCCAAATTTTAAAAATAATTTTGAACTTATTTTTGTGTTAAATGACGTATTTATAGAATATCTTAATTGTTGTGTATTGTTTTCAATTACTCTTGAAACTAAATTTGTAACGGGAGTTATCGAATCTTCGTCATAAACTGAACTTGAAAGTGTTGCTCCGATAACCGTTTTGAAATACGATTTTTCGTTCACACGACCAACATGACTTAAACCAACCAAGCCAACATTACTTGTAAAATACGAATCACGATTTGGTAAAGCGAATAAATCCGTTGAATCAACTTTGTCGTGCATGAATTTAATGTTACTCGTTCCAGCCATTCCAAAAAGGGTAAATCTCCCTAATTTTGTTTTTCCAGAATTTACTTTGAAGGATAAATCTTGGTAAAAAGGCGTTGCAGTTGTTCCGATATTTAAACCAATTGCTTGCGCAACTCCCGTAAAAGCATAGCGATACGCAATCACATAAGATGAACCATTTCCTTTTTTGATTGGCCCTTCAGTCATGGCTTCTAATCCTGTCAACATTCCAAATTGAAAAGTGTGTTCTCTTTTATCTGAATTTCCATTTCGGAAACCTAGATCAAAAACTCCCGCATTTGCATTTCCATATTCTGATGGAAAAGCAGAAGTGAAAAAATCAGAATTTTTCAATAAATTGGTATTAATTCCACTTACTGGTCCACCAGTCGTTCCAATTGTTGAAAAGTGATTTGGATTGGGGATATTTAAACCATCAATTCTCCATAAAACACCACTTGGTGAATTCCCTCTAATTACGATGTCATTTCTAGAATCATCAGGAGAACTAACTCCAGCGAAATTTGCAGCTAATCTTGCAGGATCGGCTCTACCTCCAGCGAAACGGTTTACTTCTTCTGTACTGAATGAACGAGCAGAAACTGTAGATAATTCGTTAATTGTTTCATTCTTTTTTGTACCTGAAATTACAACTTCCGCAATTTCATTCACCGTTTCTTCCAAAGAAATATCTAAAACTACTTCTTTTCCGGTCGTAACTGTAACATTTGGAATCGTTATTTCTTTATAGCCACTGTATTTTGCAGAAATATCATATCTACCTGGCAAAATATTTTCCAATTTGAATTTCCCATCAAAATCAGTTAATGTTCTTTTCAAAGGATCGGAACCAACTAAGGTAATTGTTGCACCTGGAATTGGACTTTGAGATTCTTTGTCAATAACTGTCCCTTTAATTGTTTGACTTGGATTTTGTCCAAAAGAAACTAAACTTCCAAAAAAAGTTATTAGGAGCGAAGTAAGTAAATTGTTTTTCATCTTTCTATTTTTAAATTTCATGAAACAAAAGTAATTATCTTTCATTATTGAGAAAAAAGAAATTCTGTGAATTGTAAAAAAAGTACTTTGAATTGTAAAAAATAGTGTTTTTTGTAACATTTATACGTCAAACAACTTATATAAGAAGATAAATATTATATTTACCTTCGTAAAAAAATATACACATGATTAAAAAACAGTTTTTTATAATTTTTAGCATCATTTCTATGCTAAATTTAAATTGCTTTTCGCAAGAAATAATCAAGCAAAATGTCAATTTTAAATCTTTTAAAGTAGGAAATCAGTGGGGATTTAAAAAAGAAAATAAAATCGTAATTCCTGCAAGTTTCGATTACATAACTGATTTTTCAGAAAATTATGCTTTGGTAAAGACAAATGGAAAATGGGGTTATATTGATACCTTAGGCAATTGGTTTATTAAACCAAGTTTTGACAAAGGTCAACCTTTTCAAAATGGTGTTGCATATGTTGAAAATGGTAAATTTATTGGTTTAGTTGAATCTCAAAAAGGAAATTTTATTCTTGAACCAATTTATACAAATATTATTGAAGACTACGATTCTTATGATCTTTTCATTGGAGAAAAAAAAGGATATTTATGGAAAACGAATATTTTATCTGAAGAAATTCAAATTGTTCCCGCTAAATATGACTCGATTGCATTAAGTTATGATGTTTTGTCTTGTCTAAAAGAAGATAAAATGTGGGACATTTATTACAATGATAAATTAATTATAACAAATGCGGCAAAGGATATCATTTCAGCTGATTATGATTATTACACGAAATTAATTAGAGTGTTAATTGATGGGAAAATTGGTGTTTATGATTTGAAAAATTTATTGCCTGAAAATGCATGGATTGTGAAACCAAGTTATGCGTGGATAGATTTCATAAATTTTCCAGCTTATTATTTGCAAAATGATGATGCTGAAAAGCGATTAATTTTAGCATTACACGACAAAAACCCTACTGATATTGATCCAGATTTATTTTATACTTCAGAAAATGATGACCAAATTACTTTTGCAAAAATTGATGGAACGATCATTTCTGATAAAAAATTCAATTACATAAAAACATTTTTTGATGACTACCTTGAAATTCCTAATCTTTTTGCTTTGGAATTGGCAAACGGAACTAAAACTACATATTTATATCCTGATTTTTCAATCAAAGAATTTCCTTTTACAACTTTAATTTCGCATTATTATGGAAGTTTTTCAATCGCAAACGGAGATAATTGTCAATATATTTTAGACAGAAATCTTGCAATTATAGATTCTTTTTACAGAGTTGAGCAATACAAAGAATATCAAAACAACCCAAACGGAGTTTACTATGATGAATATGGTAATGAATTATACGATGATATTTATGAAGAAAAAGTAGTCCAAGAGCCTTTTTTACTTGTTTTTAGATTAAATTCAGATCAGGTTGAAGAAAAAGCAATTTATCAATTGGATGAACATAAAGTTATTTCTCCTTGGTCTATTTCTTATCAAGAAAATCAAGAAATTAAACGTTTAGATGTCAATTATCAAACTCTTTACATTTACAGGAACAATGAAAATGCTGGTTATTACATCAAAGGAATGGATAAAGGAACAGATTTTAAATATTCTCCTGACATGACGGTTTACAATTTAGGAAAATATTTTGCACTTTTTACAAATGAAGAATTTAATTCTCAAGATTACGATTCCTTGGATAAAAAACAGGATTTATTTTATTATGACAATCAAAAAGTAAACTTAATCTCAAAGGATTATAAAGTTTCAAAAGCATCTAATTACGCAACCGAAGAATATATCTATGATCCAGAAACGGGTGAAGAAAACATTAAAGCACTTCAATCTTTTTCTGAAGAATTTTTAATTCTGCAAAATTCAAACAATAAATATGGATTAATTTCCAACAACAATCTTTTAATTGAACCAAAATTTGATACCTTGCTTCAAAATACGAGTTTGACTATCATGTTAGATGTTACAATTGATTCGCTTTATGGTAGCATCGATTTGTGGACAGGAAATTACATTAAACCATTTTCATATTACCCATTTTACTTTGCAAATGATATTTCTGTAAATAATTTCCCATTTAGTTATGCAACTATTTACGATGAAAAATTAAATGAAACTTATTTCATGGACACAAAAGGTTCAAAATTTTATTGTCGTCCAGACTTAACTTTTGTCAAAAAAGTAAAACGTAAATACGGGTTATATGGTTATTCTCAAATTGCTTTAGATCCCTACACAGAAAAAATGCAAGTTCCAGCAAAATATAAAAAATTGCAAAATTCATTTATGACAGGTGTATTTAATGCGCAAGGAAAAAATAAAAAATGGGGATTAATAAATTTTATGGGAGACACAATTGTTCCTTTGAAATACACGAAAATTGAGCCATATTATTATAATGGTGATAATAACTTCTCTTTCATAACATCAATTGGTAAAAAGAAAGGAATTTTTGACATTGTAACTGGTGAAAAAGTTGCTTGTAAATACGATGAAATTTCAACAGGGGATTTCTTTTTTGGCGATTTCTTTTTAGATGTTTATTTAACTTCGATTGATGGTAAAAAAGGGTTAATTACTGGACAAGGTCAAACAATTTTCCCAAATGAATTGGATGAAATCATGATGGAATATGCAGATTATGGAGCTGATACCTATATTGTAGGTAAAAAGAAGAACAAAAAAATTGCTGTTTCTTCAAACATCATAAGCAATTTTGAAAACTTTAATTACACTAAATTAGTTGAATACGATTTCACAGTGAGAAGTGAAGGTTTTGTCATAAAAGATAAGCAATTTGACATTTATTCAATCGCAACAAATTCTTTTGTAAAAACTATAAAAGCAGAAGATTTAAATTTAAAAGGAAATCTATACAGAATTGTCTATCAAAATGGAAAATTTGGAGCAATAAATTCAAATGAAATTCAAACTGTTCCTTGCGAATATGATTTTGCAACTTTTATGCAAGATAGAGACGATGTAATGATTGGCTACCAAAATGGTGTGAAATATTACATTTATGTAGATACAAACGAACGATATACTGAACAACAATGGTAAAAAATAAAATAGGTCTCCGCTTAGGTGGAATTGTCGGACTTTTAGCACTTTTTTGTGCCAATACTTACGCTCAAAAAGAGTTAAAATCAGTTTTTCCTGAAAAATGGAAAGTTAAGATTGGCGTTTCAACATACAGAACAAACATGGTTTTTCACCAAGGTAAAATTTTTGTTGGTTCAAATGGTGAAGATCGAAATTTCAAAAATGACAAACTGGATGGAGTTTATGAAATTGATGCCAAAACAGGAAAAATTGTCCACCATTATGAAATTCCTTTTTCAGGAGATAATGATGTAAATGGTGTTGCGATTGGCGATGGAAAATTATTTTTCGGTACAGATAATTACTATTTCTTTTGTTATGATTTAAAAACAAAAGAAGAATTGTGGAAATTTCACACACCGTATGATGTTGAAAGTTGTCCTCAATTGGCTTATCTAAACGATGATAAAATTTTAGATGTTGCTTTCAATGTTGAAGGAAATAGTTTTTTTGCTTTGAATGGTCAAACAGGTGAACTTCTTTGGGAAAACAAAGAAATTGAAGCCCACAATGGAAATTCCGCACCCTTAAAATTTGATGTAAATGGTGATGGAACTATGGATTTTATTACTTCAGGTCGAGGAAGTGCAAATTCAGATGAAATTGATGGTTTCAAAATGGCTCATTATGGAGACTACAATTTAGCTATTGATGGAAAAACAGGAAAAACTTTATGGGCAGTTGCAACAGGAGCTGGAGTTCACGCGTCACCTTTCATTTATCAAAATGGAGCAACAACCGAATTTCTATTTTTAGATTCTTACGGACAATTGTGTTCAATTAACAAAAAAGGAGAATTAGTTAGGTTGGTAAATTTTGGGTACGATAATTTTTCTTCGCCTTCAATGACAAAAGACAAACACCTTGTTGTTGGTCGAGGAGCATTGGAATTTGACGATAAAATGTTTGAAAAAGATATTGAGTCAGGAGTTATGCGTTCAAAGAATGATGCCAAATACCTTTTCAATGAAGTTGATGGTAGAATTAGTGCAACGACCATGATTGCAGATGTTTTAGCCAGAAATTCAGATCAATTGATTGGCGTAACAGAAGAAGGAATCGTTTTCATTTCAAAAACCACTGGAGAAAAAATAGAAAACTTCAAAATCCCAGCAGGAGCCGAAGCAAGTTTATTTATTGAAGACATTGATGGCGACAAATTCTTAGAAATTTTAATTTCAGATTTAGCAGGAAATTTGACGTGTTATAAAACGAAGTCTAAGGCTAAAGCAACTTTTGGGAGATTTAGGTAGTGATTTTATTAAAATTTGGATTTACTTATATGTGATATATTAAATTAGTACCAAGCAGCGTCGGAGTTCCTACTCCGATCGCCAATAAATCTTTTTGATTCCCATAAAAAGAGTTGTTTTGAATTCTGTAAAACAAATAGGAAACACCATAATTAAGGAGCATATCCTACTGTTTGATAATGCAATTCTAGGAATGTTATTAAATCACTCATTCTGACTTCATTATTTCCTTTTATTGTCCAACTTGAATTTCCAGAATTTTCATGAATCTCTGAAATACAATAATTATCTGGTTTCAAATTCTCTATTTTTTCTGTACTAGGAAAAAAACCAATTTTTCCAACGGAAGACAAAATAAAAAAATCTCCGTTATAATCAGATTTGAAATTGGAAATAAATACAGGTTTGCTTTGTGATTCAATTTTTACGGCAAACATTTTGAAATTCGCAAAAGGACCCTGATATTCAGATATATTTGATCTTCCATCTTCATGTTGGGCACCACCGTGTACTATACTTGAGATTGTAATTTTACCCAAAATTAGATGTATGTTTTTCTTTAGAAATAGAGTATCTTTTATTTTACCATTTTGATATGAAAATTCTGCTACTTTTGAGCCTTTTTCACTGAAATAAGTTGCTTTCCCATCAGCAATGGCATTTTTTACATTTTTACGCCACATTAAATTTCCATTCTTATAATATCTCAAATACAATCCATTAAATTCATAATTTTTCATGAAAATTTGTGATTCAATAGTTCCATTTTCATAGGTGGAAATTTGCGAAGTATCTTTTTCTGTAATTAATATGCAAGATTTTGTACCATCATAATTAGTTACAAGTTCTAGCGTATCTTGTGCAAAGAAAGATGCAAACAAAATTGAAAAAAAACAGGATATAAGTAATTTCATGATTTAATTTAATAACTAAAAATCAAATATTATGCAAATGTACAATTAAGGATGACAAATTACATTCACTCGCCTTAAATAAATGATAACAAACGATTTTGTTTTGTAGTCAATTATTTCAAAAATGCTCCTGAAAATAATTCCTGAAAAACGAATTTAAAGCAATAACACCTATTTTTGAACTAAAAGTTGTCATAATTGCTTTTTTGCTTAACTTTGAAACATAATTAGCATTCAAACATAAGATATGTCAAAAGAAGTTTTTATTGTTGACGGAGTTCGTTCAGCGATTGGTAGTTTTGGAGGAAGTTTAGCTCCTGTTAGGACAGATGATTTAGCAGCAAGTGTATTAAAATCACTGTTTGAAAAATTACCAAGTTTAGATTTATCACAAATTGAGGATGTAATCTTAGGTTGTGCAAATCAGGCAGGAGAAGACAATAGAAACGTGGCGAGAATGTCTTCACTTTTGGCTGGAATTCCTATCGAAGCAGGTGGAGAAACAGTAAATCGTTTGTGCGCTTCAGGAATGGCGGCAACTATTAATGCTGCAAGAGCAATAAAAGACAATGCTGGAGATATATACATTTCTGGTGGTGTTGAAAATATGACGCGTGGACCTTGGGTGATTTCAAAAACAAGCTCAGCTTTTGGTCGTGATGCTCAAATGTTTGATTCTTCCTTTGGTTGGAGATTTATTAATCCAAAAATGGAAGAAAAATTCGGAGTTGATGGTATGGGAAATACAGCAGAAAATTTAGTTGATTTATACGGAATTTCTCGTGAAGACCAAGATCGTTTTTCAGTATGGTCGCAAGAAAAAGCAACAATCGCACAAAAAAATGGTATTTTAGCACAAGAAATTTGTCCAATTCTTATTCCTCAAAAAAAGAAAGACGCATTGATTTTTGATCAAGATGAATTTATTCGCTCTTCAACAACTTTTGAAACATTGGCTCAACTTAGACCAGCATTTAAAAAAGATGGCTCAGTCACTGCAGGAAATGCTTCTGGTTTAAATGACGGTGCAGCAGCTTTATTGATTGCATCTGAACAAGGTTTAAAAAGTAATAATTTAACTCCTAAAGTAAGAATTTTAGGTGGAGCAGTTGCTGGTGTTGAACCACGAATCATGGGAATTGGTCCTGTTTTGGCTTCTCAAAAAATCTTAAAAAGATGCGGATTAACTTTAGATCAAATGGATGTTTTAGAATTAAATGAAGCTTTTGCAGCACAAGTTTTGGCTTGTACTCGAAAACTTGGTTTAGCAGATAACGATCCAAGAATTAATATCAATGGAGGAGCAATCGCCTTAGGGCATCCACTTGGAATGTCTGGAGCAAGAATTATGTTGGCTGCAGCAAACGAATTAGTCCGTTCAAATAAAAGGTATGCACTGGTAACCATGTGCATTGGAGTGGGGCAAGGTTACGCTACCATTTTAGAAAGAGTTTAAAACCAACGTTTCAATTACATCTTTCGTTATATATACAATGAATAAATTTTTATTTTTT
>CAMBRH010000035.1 GCA_945870115.1 Chitinophaga pinensis
GACGCAAAACTGTAATTACGTAGTTCGAGCTCTTTAATGAAACGCTCTACTAAAATTGAATGATTTTTCATTTGATAAAATTTAAAGTTTGTACTCTAAATTTATCATTCTTTTGGTTTGTGTGATTACCGCTTGCGGTTTAGTTCAACCTACATATTTGTCTAAAATGCTTGAATTAAAAATCTAAAAAATCATCAATATCTCTTCGGTCTTTTTTACTTGGTTTTCCAGATCCATTGTCTCGATAAACACTTTGAGCAAGTTGATATTGTTTGTGACGTTCAATTTCTTCAGGTTTAGTAATGTCTAAAATGTAATTTTCAACAAGTTTAGCTCCCAATCTTTTGTCTATTAAATCTTTAACTTTATATTCAAAAACAGCAGCATTTTTATGAATGGAAATGACATCAGTTATTTTTACTTCTCTGGAAGATTTTACTTGAGAATGATTTAGTTTCACCTTTCCTTTTGAAATCAATTCAGAAGCTTGAGAACGCGTTTTTGCTAAACGCACACACCATAAATATTTATCAAAACGTATAGCCATCTTTGTAATTCAATTTAATGTATCTCTAAATTTCTTTGGCAAGGAAGAAAAAACCAAATCGTAAGAATGTTTAGTTAATTCAAAAATCATTAAATCATCGACATCAGAATTGATAGAAACAGTATTCCAATGCTTTTTACTCATGTGATAACCTGGATTTATTCCATCATAGCGTTCTCTTAAGTCCAGTGCTTTTTCTGGATCACATTTCAGGTTTATTCCTTCAAATTTATCTACATTAAACAAAGCAAACATTTTTCCATACACTTTTAAAACCAAAGTAGTTTTATCAAAAGGAAAACCATCGGTTACTCCGTCTAATTTGAGGCAAAAATTGGTGTAGTCTTCTATGTTCATTTTTTGGATTCTAGGATATTAAGACTTTAATCTTTTGTAAAATTCAAAAGGTTGAATATTTTCAATATGTCATAATCGAAAAAAGATTCAAAAGTCAAGAAAAATGTATTCTTACCTTTTGAATCTTCATTCTGAAATTAAAATTATTATCTACTAAAAATAAAAGTCTTATGTCTTTCGTCTTTTAGTCTTATGTCTAATTAATGTATAGCTGGAGCAAAATCTTTATTCCCCAAATCTCTCAACATTTTTGTATGCTCTCTTAAAGCATCACCAAACGTAACTTGAGAAAAATAAGGTAAATTAAACTCTTCAGCAGTTGCTTTTACAATTTTTGCTAATTTATTGTAATGAACGTGACAAATATTTGGAAATAAATGGTGCTCAATTTGGAAATTTAAACCCCCAACATACCATGAAAACAATTTAGCTTTTGGAGCAAAATTAGCAGTATTATATAATTGACTAACTGCCCAATCAGCATCAATAACACCACTTTCATCTGGAACTGGGTAATTAGAAGTTGGAACAACGTGAGCAGGTTGAAAAATCATACCTAAAATTAAACCCATAATAAAGTGCATCATCAAGAAACATAAAACGGTAGCCCACCATGAAAGTGGAGAAAAAATTAAAGGTAAAGTGAAGATAACCGCAAAATAAATAACCTTCGTTAGTGCAATTTGAAAAAGCAGTTTACCCAAGGTTGTATCTTGAGTTTTCATTAAATCTTGTTTATTATATTTAAATGCTTGTCGATAATCTTTCACTGTTGCCCACATTAAAGTCATTAAACCATAGAAAAACCAAGCATAAATATGCTGGTATTTGTGCATTGGCAATCTTTCTTCATTTGGAGAAAAACGCATTACTTTGCCCGGATTGATATCATCATCCATACCTGTTACATTTGTATAAGTATGATGTAAAACATTGTGTTGAATTCTCCAATTTGTAGCACTTCCCCCAGCAGCATTGATTAAACAACCTAAAAAATAGTTAACCCATTTGTTTTTCGAATAAGCTCCGTGATTTGCATCGTGCATGATGGAAAGTCCAATTCCAGCCATTCCGAAACCCATCAAAGCCCACATTAGTATTGTTAATCCAGTACTTTGAACAACAGTCAATAATAAGATAAATGGAACGACATATAAAGCAGTCATGAAAATAGTTTTTAAAACCATGTTCGTATTTGCAAAGCGAGAAATGTTTTTTTCTTTGAAATAATCTCTAACTCGCGCTTGCAATGTTTTATAAAAATCAGCATTGTGTGATTTAGAAAATGTAATGTTTTGTAAACTCATTTTTTAATAATTTAATGAACAAAGTTAAAGATTTTTTTTAGTTTGAAAAAATTTTTCGACCAAAATTAACAATATATGTGATAAACGTTTTTTACATAAACATTAATATGCTAATTTTGTTTTGTCTAAAAATTAATTAAAATGCAAGCAAGTTCTGAATTTCCATATTGTGAAAATTATTTTTCACGAATCAAAAATCCAACAACAGAAATTACGATTGGAAATTTAAAACTTGGTGGAGAAAATCCAATTCGGGTTCAATCAATGACTACAACCGATACCATGAATACGGAAGGGTCTGTAGAACAATCAATTCGAATGATTGATGCTGGTTGCGAATTGGTTAGACTTACAGCTCCAAGTAAAAATGAAGCAGTAAATTTAGGAGAAATTAAACGAATCTTAAATGAAAAAGGATATTTCGCTCCTTTGGTTGCCGACATTCATTTTACGCCAAATGCAGCAGAAATAGCAGCCAAACTAATTGAAAAAGTAAGGGTAAATCCAGGAAATTACGCCGATAAAAAGAAGTTTGAAGAAATTGACTACACCAATGATTCTTATGAAAAAGAACTAATAAGAATAGAGCAAAAATTTACACCATTAATACATATTTGCAAAGAATACGGGACCGCGATGCGAATAGGAACTAACCATGGCTCACTTTCAGATCGTATTTTAAGTCGTTTTGGAGATACTCCTGAAGGAATGGTTGAATCAGCAATGGAATTTTTGCGTATTTGTGTAAAAAATAATTATCACAATTTGGTCATTTCCATGAAAGCAAGCAATACTTTGGTTATGGTTCAAGCTTATAGATTGTTGGTTTCCACAATGAAAAAAGAAGGAATGTATTTTCCTTTGCATCTTGGTGTTACAGAAGCTGGAGATGGTGAAGATGGAAGAATAAAATCCGCCGTTGGAATTGGTGCATTATTGGAAGACGGTTTGGGAGATACGATTCGAGTTTCTTTAACAGAAGATCCAGAATTCGAAATTCCTGTAGCCAAAAAATTGATTGAAAAGTACGAAAACTATTCTAATATTAAATTAGTTGAAACTAATAATAATTTAACATATAATCCTTTTGAATACAATAAAAGATTAAGTTTTGAAAATAAAAATATTGGAGGAAAAAATCACCCAATTGTATTTGCTGACTTATCAAAAAAAGAAGAAATTAATCCTGCAAATTTTTTCGGTTTTGGTTATTCTTATTCTGTCCAATTAGACAAATGGAATTTACAAGATTTGGCAGCAGATTATGTTTTTTTAGGAAATAGGGAATTGAATTTTGAAATCCCTGGAACATTAGGTGCAGTTTTTAATGCTGAAATTTGGTCAGAAAAATACCAAAATCAAAAACATTGTTATCCGATTTTTAATAAAAATAATATTGATAATAATGCTGTCTCAAATTTAGATTTGTATTTTTTAGAACTTGATTTAGAAGAAGATAATTTAGAATTAATTGAAATAAATAAAAAAGCAATTTTAGTTGTAACTATAAATTTAGATAATAAAACACAAGTTTTAAGAAATTTTAGATGTGAAATGGATTTACATAATTTTGAAAATCCTGTTATCCTAAAAATGAATTATGAAACAAGTGACTTGGAACGTTTTCAATTAAATGCTTCGGCAGACCTTGGAGTTCATTTTATTGATGGTTTTGGTGATGGAATTTGGATAAATGGAAATCATCCAATAAAAGATATTAATTCTTTGAGTTTTGGAATTTTGCAAGCAACAAGAACAAGAATTTCAAAAACTGAGTACATTTCTTGTCCATCTTGTGGAAGAACTTTATTTGATTTGCAAGAAACAACACAAAAAATTCGTTTAAGAACTTCGCATTTAAAGGGATTAAAGATTGGAATTATGGGTTGCATTGTAAATGGACCTGGAGAAATGGCTGATGCTGATTATGGTTATGTTGGAACTGGACCAGGAAAAATAAATTTATACAAAGAAAAAACAGTTGTCCGCAAGAATGTTGATGAAAGTAATGCCGTAGATGCTTTGATTGATTTGATCAAGGAAAATGGAGATTGGATTGAAACTGAGTTATGAATGTTGAGTTATGAGTTATGAATAAATGTCTGAAAAATCAATTTCCTTAGATACAAACTAACTCATCACCCATCACTCATAATTCATAACTATATACACTTTTTTCACTTTTATACGTTAATATAATAAGATTATTATTAATTTGGCACTTGTATGATAGCAAAAGATTTAATAACAGACGAAATTCCTCCATTAAAGCACACAGATACTGGTGAAACAGCTTTACGATGGATGGATGAATTTAAGGTTTCACATCTTCCCGTTTTGAAGAATGATAATTTTGTGGGCTTAATTTCTGAAAGTGATATTTTGGATAGACAAGATTTAGAACAATCTTTGGATGTTTTATTTGATCATTTGCCTCGACCTTATGTAAAGGAAAATGCGCATATCTATGAAGTTCTTTTCAAGGTTGCAGAACACAAAATTTCGGTAATTCCAATTCTTCATGAAGATGAAACGTATGCTGGTTGTACAAGTATTCATCAATTAATCATGTTGATTGCAAATACTGGAAGTATCAAAGAAACTGGTGGAATAATTGTTTTAGAAGTAAATGAAATCGATTATTCTTTGGCTCAAATTGCTCAAATCGTTGAGAGTAATAACGCGAAAATTTTAAGTTCCTACATATTTTCTTCACCTGATTCTACAAAACTAGAAGTAACCTTAAAAATAAATAAAATTGAATTAGGAAGTATTATTCGAACTTTTGAAAGATACGATTACATTATTAGTGCTTCTTATCAAAAAAATAATTCTGATGAAGATTTACAGATGAGGTATGATGCAGTAATTAATTTCTTGAAATTCTAAGACTTGCTTATAAAATCTAATTTCTTCGTTACTTTTAGTTATAAATTTATCATCAACATGAGTTGACTCAAAACTTATAACTTTCAAAAGTGCCTCGAACTTAAATTTTCTAATTCAAGTCTTAATTTAATATTATTTTAAAACTGTCAAAAAAATAAATCATTTATCTACAAAAATCAAGTCTAAAGTCTTTTGTCTAAAAATCTAAAAATCTAATTTTGAATATAGCTATATACGGTCGGAAAATTACCAAACAAAATACTTCTTATTTTGAAAACATTCTTAAAACATTGGATGTTTTGGGTTGGAATGCTGTTTTGGAAAAAGATTTGAAAGATCAACTTGAAAAAAAGGTTGGTATTTCTGATAAATACAAAACCTTTGAAACTTTCCACGATTTAAAAAAAGGAATTGATTTGGCTGTAAGTGTAGGTGGAGATGGAACTTTTATTCAAATGGTAAAATACGTTCGGGATAGTGAAGTTCCAATTACTGGAGTAAATATGGGACGTTTGGGCTTTTTAGCGAATGTAAATCCAGAAAATTTTGAACTTACCATGCAAATGGTGAAAGATAAAAAGTATGAATTCCAAAAACGTTCTTTGCTACGAGTTCATACAAATGAAGACTTATTTGGAGAAGACAACATTGCCTTAAACGAAGTTACTTTACATAAAAAAGATACTTCTTCCATGATTACAGTGCATGCAAGTTTGAACGATAATTACTTAAATTCTTATTGGGCAGATGGTTTAATTGTTGCAACACCAACAGGATCAACCGCTTATAATTTAAGTTGTGGAGGTCCAATCATAACTCCTGGTTGTCAAGTTCATATTCTGACTCCAATTGCACCGCATAATTTGAATGTTCGACCAATGGTTGTTCCAGATAATTTCCCCATAAAATTAAGTATTGAAGGGCGAGATCGAAAATACTTGATTAGTTTAGATTCTAATTCAAAAAGCATTGCACAAGACGAAGAAGTTACGATTACCAAAGCAGAATTTTTGATAAATGTGGTAAAATTTGACGATAATAATTTTTTAGATACGATAAGAAATAAAATGTCTTGGGGAGTTGATAAGAGGAATTGAATGAAACACCAATTTTATAATAAAGTTTTAAAATTAAAAAAAGTTTATTTCTGACAATATTGTGTCTATGTTTTATAAACAGTTCTTTTGTTTTTGCTCAAAACTAAACAAGAAATGCAAAAGGAGATGTAATGGGGAATCAGAAATTCAGCATAAAACTACTGGAATTCCCATAATTGATAACGACTGTTTGGACTAAATATTCAAAGAATTCAAAGGCCTAAATAAACCTTATATCTATCTCAATTAGAGTCTTTTGTCCTATGTCATGTAGTCTTGTATCTACAAAATAACACTTCCCAGCCAATGTTCCATTGCTTTAAAAAAGTAACATTGGAATAAAAACTAAAAATCTATTTTTAGTTTTTAACAATTCTATATCTTACCGCATCTATAATCAAAAAATAAATTCCTTTATTTAACTTTTGAATATCAATTTGATTTTCTGAAATAGAATAAAGTTCTTTGGAAATTAGTTTTCCATTAATGTCTTGGATAACTATTTGCTTTTTTGTTTTTAAATTAAAATAAATAAAATCTGAACTTGGATTTGGGAAAAGAAAATTGGGTTTAATTATTTCTTCTGAAACATTTGCATTGATACTTTCATAAAATAAGTTAGTAATTTCATTTTCATTTAACACTTTATTCCAAATCCCAATATCATCTAATTTACCTTGATGATAATCAGCTGAAACAGTAAAGTAATTTTTACCGAATAGTAAATATGAAATATTTTGAGTAAAACAGATTTCTGTAATATTTGTTTCATATTCTAACTCGTTATTTATGTAAACTTTATTTAAAGCATTTGAACCATCATGAACCAAAACAACATGGTACCAATTGTTGATAGGAAAAATGTCATTTCCACTTGCTGAGATAATATTTGAACAGGCTCTGATATATTTGTAATCTTTATTTAATAAAATACTAATACTTCCAGGGCCTGAGTCTCCAAAAAATACGCCTCCTCTATTTGTATAATCATAATTTAAAGAATCTTGATAAAACCAATAGCTAATAGTAAAGTTAGAGTCCCTGAAAAAATTGTTATCGACAACACTTATGTATTTATTTACATCAAATTGATAACAAGCATTTGGATTTCCAAACCTATCTTCTGTTAAGATTGTATTAAAAATTGTTCCATGATTATTATTTCCACTCTCATCATTTGCATTTCCATTAAATGGCCACCAGCCTACAATAGAATCAGTTGGAACGAAATTTGGAATTTGGGAAAATAATTTGAAATTTAATAAAAAACCTAGTAGTACAATACATATAATATTTTTCATAGTTTGTTGATTTTCAACAAATATAGTAATTTACATTTATATAAAAAAAAAATTCCTACAATATAACACTTCCCAACCAGCGTTCCATTTCTTCAAAGGTTTTTCCTTTTCTATCAGCGATGGATTTTACTTGTTCCTCGTTAATTTTACCTAAACCAAAATATTTACTTTGAGGATGAGCAAAATACCAACCTGAAACTGATGCAGTTGGCAACATAGCCAAGCTTTCTGTAAGTGAAACTCCAGTCAATTTTGTTGCATCTAGTAATTCAAATAAAGTCACCTTTTCAGTATGATCTGGACAAGCTGGATAACCTGGTGCAGGTCGAATACCTTGGTATTTTTCTTTGATTAATTCATCGTTTTCCAATTTTTCGTCAAAAGCATATCCCCAATAATCTTTTCTAACCAATTCATGCAAATGTTCTGCAAAAGCTTCAGCTAAACGATCTCCAAGTGCTTTCAATAAAATGGAAGAATAATCGTCGTGATCTTTTTCAAATTCAGCTACTTTTTCATCCAATCCGTGACCAGTTGTAACAACAAAAGCTCCAACATAATCATTTAATTTTGTTTCTTTTGGTGCAATAAAATCCGCCAAAGCTAAATTTGCAATTCCACTAGCTTTTTTCGTTTGTTGACGCAAAGAATGTTGAATGTATTTCACTTCTGAACGAGTTTCATCAGAATAAATTTCAATATCATCTCCTATAGAATTCGCTGGAAAAACACCAAAAACAGCATTTGCTTGCAACCATTTTTCAGAAATAATTTTTGATAACATTTCTTTTGCATCAGCAAAAAGTTTTGTTGCAGCGTCTCCAACAACTTCGTCCGTTAAAATATTTGGATAACGTCCGTGCAATTCCCACGTTTGGAAAAAAGGTGTCCAATCAATGTACGGAACTAATTTTTCTAAAGGATAATTTTTTAATTCTTGAATATCCGTTTTACTTGGAGAAATTAAATCTTCTTGTTTAAATTCAATTTGAAATTTATTTTTTTGTGCTTGTTCTAAAGTCAACAAGTTTTTTTCTGCTCTGTGTTTTTCGTGATGTTCACGTAATTTTTGATAATCATTTTTCAAATCAATTACAAAAGCGTCTTTTTTATGCCCTAATAAGGTTTCAACAACTGTAACTGCTCTTGAAGCATCTAAAACGTGAACTGTTTGACCTTTCGTGTAATTTTGCTCAATTTTCACAGCGGTATGTACACGTGAAGTTGTTGCTCCACCAATCATCAAAGGAATCGATAAATTTGCTCGTTCCATTTCTTTGGCCATGTGAACCATTTCATCCAAAGATGGTGTAATCAATCCACTCAAACCAATAACATCAACTTTCTCACGAATTGCGGCTTCAATGATTTTATCAGCTGAAACCATTACACCTAAATCAACCACTTCGTAATTATTGCAACCTAATACAACTCCCACAATATTTTTTCCAATATCGTGAACGTCGCCTTTTACAGTTGCCATCAGCACTTTTCCCGCTGATGAACTAACTCCAGATTTCTCTTCTTCAATATAAGGAAGTAAAACAGCAACAGCTTTTTTCATTACGCGTGCAGATTTAACCACTTGTGGTAGGAACATTTTTCCACTTCCAAATAAATCTCCTACAATGTTCATTCCATCCATCAACGGTCCTTCGATTACTTCAATTGGACGTTTGTATAATTTACGACATTCTTCTGTATCTTCATCAATGAATTCAACAATTCCTTTTACCAAAGCATGCGCCAAGCGATCTTGCACAGAAACATTTCTCCATGATAAGTCAATTTCTTTTTTAGTTCCATCACCTTTCACAGTTTCTGCTAATTCCAATAAACGTTCTGTTGCATCAGGACGGCGATTCAACATCACATCTTCCACATGTTCCAACAAATCTTTCGGAATATCATCGTAAATCTCAATCATACTTGGATTTACAATTCCCATATCCATTCCGTTTTTAATTGCATGATATAAAAACACAGAATGCATCGCTTCACGCATTTTATTATTTCCTCTGAAAGAAAACGAAACATTAGAAACTCCACCACTTACGTGCGCTCCAGGAAGATTTTCTCTAATCCATTTTGTTGCATTAAAGAAATCCAAAGCATTGTTATTATGCTCTTCCATTCCTGTAGCAACTGGGAAAATATTTGGATCAAATATAATATCTTGAGCAGGGAAATTTACTTTGTCAACTAAAACCCGATATGATCGCTCGCAAATTTCAATTCTACGTTCGTATGAATCTGCTTGACCTTTTTCATCAAAAGCCATAACAATAACTGCAGCTCCGTAACGTTTTATTTTCTTTGCTTGCGCGATGAAATTCTCTTCACCTTCTTTTAAAGATATTGAGTTAACAATTCCTTTTCCTTGAATGCATTGTAAACCAGCTTCAATAATTTCCCATTTCGAACTATCAATCATGACAGGAATTCGTGAAATATCTGGTTCTGAAGCCATTAAATTTAAGAATTTAACCATTGCTTCTTTTCCGTCAATCATTCCTTCATCCATGTTGACATCAATCACTTGCGCTCCGCCTTGAACCTGTTCTAAAGCAACAGATAAGGCATCTTCAAAACGATTTTCTTGAATCATTTTCAAAAATGCACGCGATCCAGTTACATTTGTTCGTTCACCAATGTTGATGAAGTTTGATTCTTTCGTAACTACTAATGGTTCAAGACCAGATAATTTTAATGGAGGTAAATTCATTTTTTAAGTTATGAGTGTTGAGTTTTGAATTATGAGTATTAGTTATGAGTTGGAAAACATTCATAACTCAAAGTTCATAACTCATAACTACTTTTCTAGGTTGATACTGTTTCGCTAAATCAGCTATCACTTTTATGTGTTCTGGAGTTGTTCCACAGCAACCACCAATAATATTGACAAGACTTTCATCTAAAAAAGTTTTGATTTGCTCACCCATTAATTCAGCGGTTTCATCATACTGACCAAATTCGTTAGGTAAACCTGCATTTGGATGTGCAGAAACTCCAAATGGTGATTCTTTGTCTAAAATTTGTAAATATGGACGCATCATGTTTGCACCTAAAGCACAATTTAAGCCAATACTTAATAATGGCATGTGAGAAACAGAAATCAAAAATGCTTCTGTCGTTTGTCCAGTTAAAGTTCGCCCACTTTGATCAGTGATTGTTCCAGAAACCATAATTGGAATTTTGGTTTTTCGTTGCTCAAATACTTCATCAATAGCATAAAGTGCAGCTTTAGCATTTAAAGTATCAAAAACAGTTTCAACCAATAAAATATCAACTCCTCCATCCATCAAAGCATTCACTTGTTGGATGTAAGCGTCAACCAATTCTTGAAAAGTAATTCCTCTGAAACCTGGATCGTTTACATCTGGTGAAATACTTGCCGTTCTATTTGTTGGACCAATAGATCCGGCAACAAATCGAGGTTTATCTGGATTCAAGGCCGTAAATTCATCTGCTACTTTTTTAGCAATTTTTGCAGAATGGAAATTAATATCATAAACTGCATCTTGCAAATCGTAATCCGCTTGAGCGATGGTTGTCCCAGAAAACGTATTTGTTTCAGCAATATCTGCACCAGCTTCAAAATATTGTCGGTGAATGTCTTCTATAATTTCTGGACGCGTTAAAGAAAGTAAATCGTTGTTTCCTTTTAAAGATTTATGATGCGATTCGAACCAACCTTTGCGGAAATCTTCTTCCGTCAAAACATGGCGTTGAATCATGGTTCCCATTGCTCCGTCTAATACTAGGATTCTTTCTTTTAGAATTTCTTCAATTTTGCTCATTTTTCTAAATTTTATATTTTAAAATACAAAAATTAAGAGAGTTGATGAACAAACACTTATCTTTTCCAATAAAAATGGATTTCTATTGAATCGGAATTGGCACCTTTTTAGTTTAATCTACTAGGTTGCCAAGGTATCGTAGGGCCTTGTCCCTCCACCTTTCTTAATAAGTTATATAATAAAGAACTGCTACAAAGGTAAGAAAAGTTTTTTAAACAGTACAAATTTTTGAACTCCTAATTTATACTGCAAAAAAAATCCACTCATTTTTATCTGAGTGGATTTCCTATATATTATTCGATTGCTGATTAATTTACTATTTCAATTTTCACAAATTTTGCTTCAAAACCATTACTAATACTTAAATGATAGATTCCTTTCGTTAAATCGGAAAGATCAATTGTTGCACCATGACCTGATTCTCCATAAGATCTAACTTCTTGTCCTAATTGATTGTAAACGATTATTTTCTCAATTTTAGTTGATTTAACATTTACAATTCCCTTACTTGGATTTGGATAAACAGAGATTACATCTTCACTACAATTTACTTCAATTGTTTTTAAAATTGTTGTTTTTCCGTCAAAATCAGATTGCTTAAGTCTAAAATATCCAATAGTTGGACTTGGTAATTCCTGAGAATATTCAGTTGTTTGACTTGAATTACCAACTGCATCCACTTTTAATATTTCAGTAAAATTTGTTCCATTTTCACTGTATTCAATTATAAAGAAATCATTGTCTCTTTCTGAAGCCGTAATCCAATTTAAGTCAACTTTATCGTTAGAATTAGAACAATTTGCATTAAATGAAATTAGTTCAATCGGTAAAACATTTCCAACCGCACTACTGAATCCAAAATTAGACCAATTGCTTACGCCAGTTCTTGTGCAAGTTGGCATTGCTGTTGAACCAGAAGCTGCAACATGTGTTCCAGGACAAAACCAATCAGTTCCACCAACTCTTTTCAACAAGGTTAATTTTGTCAAATCTGTAATTGTTGTGAAGCCTTCACCTGTGCATGCAATTGTATAAGCACCATCAACTAATTTAGTTGCTTCATTGTCAATTTTCCAGTAACCTTGATCTTCTGTCATTACAACATCATAACCAAAACCACCTGTGTTGGCAGCTAAAATTGTTAATCCGGCCATTCCCATATCTATTGGAATAAACTCAACAGTTAAATGTCCTCCAGCAGTTGGAGCTGTTGTAAAATAAACTCTTGCAAAGCGATTTTTCAAACCTCCTTCATCCCAACCCATTGGATAAAGTCCAGTAATATCATTTGAATTTGTATTTAAAAACCATCTTTTCATGATTCCTACCACATATCCAGAAGTATAGGTTAAGATTCCGAGTTGCGCAGTCGAAACACCTAATTCCATTGTATATGCATGCGTATAAATATGACCTTGCATCATTTTCAATTCATTGCGAGCTTGTAAATTTCTATTTAAATTTACATACTGACTTGGTTTATTAACAGTCACTTTATAAAGTGTAATTGTTCCAGCACCTGAAACTTGTTGTAAATTACTTCCAGTAAATCTAAATACACGCTCAGTTGTACCATTTAATACTTGTAAAATTCCACCAACGGTTAAATTTCCTTGCAATTCAAAACCTGTTCCGTTATCAATCGTTGCTGAAGCTGCTCCGCAAGTTGCACATAAATCTGTTGATAATGTGCTTCCTGTTGCAACTTCCATATTACCAATAATTAACATTGGATTGGAATTGATGTTATTGTTATACATTGTAACAGTTCCCGTTCCCGTTGTGCCAACAAACATACTTCCTTTTACAGTACAAAATCCAGCTGAACCGTTTAAAGCCATTAATGAACTATTAAATGCAAAGTTTCCTGTATTGGCTGTGTTTTCAATATACAAATCTGGGTAAAAGAAATTTACAGCACCAGAATATGGATTTCCATCACCATTGTATCTGTAAATAAATTTACCAGTTGATGGAATTGAACTCATTCCTCCTTGATATCTATCTCTGAAAGGTAAAATATCTGCAGTATTCGTTTTAATAAAATTAGCCATTGGATTAAAAATCCATGTTGCAGTTGGATCTAAAATTAAAGAATTTGCAGCATTTGCTCTATAATAAAAAGTACCATTAATAATTAAATCTGCTCCAGGAACTGAATCATAAACGGATAATTGAGAATTAGGAGATACCTCTAAAGTTCCATTTACTGTCAATAAATCAATGTCATTATCTATATCTAAAACAATGTTTGTTCCGATTTGGATTATTGCTTGCGAAGAATTTAATGATTTAGGATAATTACATGCTGCAACCCAGGGACCAGCAACTGAATTTGACATTTCCCAATTTGCTACAACTGTCCAGTTTCCATTTGAACCAGCAATTGATCTGTAAATTGGTTTTTCAGAACTTGTAAATTGGCTAGCATTTGTTACATTTTTACAAGTAGCCGCTTCTGTTACCTCACAATAAAATTGGTAATCATTTAAATCTGTAATACTATTTGTACCTTGAGAAATTAACAAGTTGTTCGTTGTTGCACCTGAAATTGTATACCCCGCTGGTAAAACACCTGTAACTTGTGTCCATGTTGCAGATACCCCATCATTATAAAACCATTTATAGGTAACATCTCCCATTGGAGTTGGATCACCTTCTCCAACTGTGGCTGTCATATTCAAAGAACATCCAGCAAGGTTAGTTATAGTTGTTGTTGGGTTTGCAAAAGTTGATACTGGACCAACACCTAAATCAGTGCAGTCCTCTAAATTAACCGCATTCCAAGAACCGGCAGCATAAGTGGTGTTAGGAGCAGGCAAAGTATTATTTCTGATTGCAGTATACCCAGTATTGTTTGGAGCATCGTATTCATCTACTTCAGTTACACCTCTGTATAAAAAGATGTAATCATATTCATTAAAACCGTTTCCTCCAGCTGTAAAGCCCCATGTCTTAACACAAGTATTTCCAGATGTACCAAGATTTAATAAGAAAACACTGTTAGCAGGAATTACACCAGTTAAGGCAATCGTTCTATCAATTGTTACTCCAGCATCACCGGAGTTTCTATTATCAATTTTAATTGAATATCCTAAAGCACCTAAATCAATTGGTGAATTTGTAGGATTGTATAATTCAATATATGCGACGTTACCAGCATCTGAATCATACACTTCGGAAATAAATAAATCTGTAAAATTTGGATTTGCTGAAGTCAAACATGCTCCAGATTCTTCAATAAGTGTAAAGTTTGTTACAGAAGTAACATAGCAAGAACCTTCAGTTATTTTAATTTTACCTGTCGTTCCGCCAGTAGGCATAATAGCAATGATATTTGTTGAACTAACATACTCAACTGAAGTTGCCATAACACCATTAAAATAAACGTCAGATGAAGCGGTAAAACCGGTTCCTATAATAGACACATAGGTTCCAATTGGTCCGCTTGTTGGTGCAAACGAAGTTAATGAATGTGTTGGTACACAAGCATTGATTATGTTTAAGGTATAATCTTCGACCTCACCATAAGTACTCGTACCGCAAGGTGTTGCGTTTGGACCTAAACTGCTGTCATATAAACGAATTCTCATTTTAGTATTTCCCAAATTTGCCCCTGCTGGAATTGTAATGTTTGCAGTGTATGGTGCAGAAGCTCCAACAGTAATACTAGCAAAAACTTGTTCTCCAGCATCTACGAAATCTCCATCTTGATTGTAATCAATCCAAATGTAAACGAAGTCATTTGGATAATAACTACCATTGTAAATGGTAACTGGAAAAGTTTCAGTTCTAGTAACTGTTGTTACAATTGATGAGAAATCTGAATACAAAGCATGTGTTGTTGGTTGAGAGGTATTATTTACCATAATACCACTATTTATCGACGTAATATCTACCTCTTCTATGTATTCAAATCCTGTATTTGTTGATCCTGCAGTACAATAACCAATTGTTGGGGTACAAGTTACGGTTACCCCAGCTGACCAAATTGTTCCATTTCGTGTGAAAACTATAAAGGTATAAGTTGTACCAAGTGTTAAACCGGTAATTGCAACTGTTGTACCTGTTCCTTTATAAACACAAAACCCACTATTAAAGGCAGTTCCACTTCCAAAAGCAGCATTTGCTGTATATGCTGTTCCGTCTCCAGTTGGTGCGGTTGAAAATGCACCAGCTTTTGCAAACACTAAAACTTCACTTGAGCAAAGTAATGGCGCTGTCCAAGAAACTGTTGACCCAGTATTTTGGCAATTTGAAGTTGCTAAACCTGTTACAACAGCAGGTGGAGCGTGAACAATTGTTTGAGCAGAACTCGCATATGCAGTTCCAGAAACATTTCCAGCTGAAAAAGTTAAATTTGCAGTCGCAATTGCTGCACAAGAAATTGTATTTCCTACTGGCATACATGTTACATCAGCAGTTACAAAATAATAAACCGTTGTGCCAGCAGTAATTGTTGATGTGGAAAGAAATGCGTTAAATGTTTTTGTACCTACAGCTCCGGGTGATGTTATTGTTTTCAATAATAGGTCAGTTCCAGGATTAAATGCATTATCTACTGAAGAATACAATTTAATATTTGTCAAATTTGCTGAAGTATAAGTTCCAGCTAAAGTTACAACTGCTGCCGTTAAATTTGAATTTGCAACACTTCCTGTAATGTTAAAAGAATAAATTAAATTACTTGTTGTATTTTGAGTAATATTTCCAGCTGCAACTGATGGATTTGAAGAACTTAAAACCAAAACAGCGACTGGCGCAGTGACACTACCATTACAAACTACATTTACAGATGTTGCACCCGCAGAACTACAAACTATGTTTTCAGTATTGTATGTTGCGACTGGTAAACCAGATTTTAATCTCACATAAATTGCAGTAGCAGCAACTGTTCCTGCGGTATGATTTAAAGTTAAACTTGCTCCAAAACCACTGCCAGCAGATAAAGAAATTTCGTAATTTGTTGGTGCAGTTAAAGTAATATTATTTGTAAGTAGTGTACCACTGCAAGTAAATGTTTGATTTGCTGATGGTCCAGAACCTAAACCGTATGTAAAACCACTTAAAGGAGAAGGAGTTGCAACGATTGTTGGCCCCGAAATGTAACCAGTTAAAATGATATTTCTTATTCTAACTCCTTTTCCACTTGTACCGTTATTTGATATTTTAATTCTAACTTGAGAACTTACAGAGCTTAAATTAATTGGGCCTCCAGATATATAAGCTGAACTAGTTGGAGTTGCTGAGGTTGCAATTTGTGTATACGAAGTTCCACCATTATACGAAACTTCAATTTTTGCAGGGTTATTTGTTCCAGCTCCAAAAGTTGCAACATCTAATGTTAAAATAGCTGA
>CAMBRH010000036.1 GCA_945870115.1 Chitinophaga pinensis
TAAAAGAAGAATATGATTTAATTTTCATTGATGCTGATAAAGAAAATTATGTCAATTATTATCATTTAGTTTTTGATAAATTAAAAGCTGGTGGATTCATCATTACAGATAATGTTTTGTGGTCAGGTAAGGTTATAAAAGAGTTGAAACCAGACGATTTAGATACCAAAATTATTATAGAATTTAATGATTTGATGAAAAATGACCCAAGAGTTGAAACAATTTTATTGCCAATTCGTGATGGTTTAATGATTACAAGGAAAATATAAAATTCCAATTCAGTGAAAAACATAGAAAAATTATTCGGCTATTCTTATCAAGATATTAACCAGATTTTAATTAAAATTGGAACGAATATTTTGATTGCAGTAATTATTTTTGTAGTCGGTTTTTGGCTTGCAAAAATGGCTTCAAGAACTGTTCGTAAAATCCTTACAAAAAGTAAAACAGATGAAGGCTTAATTACTTTTTTAACCAGCTTAACGTCAATTACTTTAAAAGCTCTAGTAATAGTAACAGGTATTAATCAACTTGGAATTGAAATGACTTCCTTTGTCGCAATTTTAGGTGCTGCTGGTTTGGCAATTGGTATGGCTTTTTCTGGAACTTTGTCAAATTTTGCTGGAGGAGTAATGATTTTAGCATTCAAACCATTTAAAGTAGGAGACACGATTAAAGCCTTGAATGAAATTGGAACTGTGAAAGAAATTCTAATTTTCAACACTTACTTGCACACTTCTGACAATAAAGTGGTTATATTACCAAATGGTCCAGTTGCTAATGGACAAGTCATAAATTATACTAGAGAAGATGAACGCAGAGTTGATGTTGTATTTCGTCTAAATAATGGAACAAATTTAGATGAGGTAAAAGGTATAATTGAATCATTTATAAAATCTGAAGAACGGATTTTTCTTGAGCCAAAGCCTGTAATTGGAGTAACTTTGGTAACGCATGAAAGTATAGATTTATCTGTAAATGTGTGGGCAAAAACAGAAGATAATTCAATTGTTTTACATGCAATGAATGAATTTGTTTATCGAAAATTTCAAGAAAAGAATATCAATGATTCAAAAATTAAAACAACTTGATTATGATTATTGATAAATTAAATTCCAATGATTTAATTCTAAAATACAATGAAAGCAATAATTTTGGAGATTTATTAGGAATTTCTTTCCAAATTCTTGAAAAAGGTAAAGTCGAATACAAAGCAAAAATCAAAAAAGAACATTTAGCAACAATAAAAGCTGTTCACGGAGGTTTAATTGCAAGCTTGTGCGACGGAGCTTTGGGAATTGCGGCTCTTTCCTGCGTTGTGGAAAATCAACAAGTTGTAGCTACAATTGAAATGAACATAAAATACCTCAAACCAGCTTTTGAGGGTGATGAACTAATTGCCAAAGCAGAAGTTATTTCAGCAGGAAAAAGAATTCTTGTATCTGAATGTAAAATTTTCAATCAAAAAAACGAAATCATTGCTGTTTCAAGCGGAATTTTTAATGCCTATCCAAAAGAAAAAGCAGGATATTAATCTAGATTGACTTTAAAAGTTCACCAATTTCTTCTTGAATCATAATTCCTTTATCTTCATTATACCAATTTTGAAGGATTATTTTTTGTTCTTCAAAAGTAAGTTGTTTCTCTTTTAATTCTTCAAATAATATTTTACATTTTTCAGGTCTTGGTCCCCAAACAGCTAAATCTTCGTTTTTTTCATTTCTGATTATCAATTTTGGAATTGATTTTCCCCCAGTTGTTAAATATGAATCAATCTCAGAATCGGAATCTCTCAGTTGAATTTCCAAAGAAATATTCTCAGACAATTCACTCATCATAAAAATAAAAGGAACAGAATGAGCGGCATCTCCGCACCAAGGTTCAGATATTAATATCCATTTTTGTGGTGCTTTGATTTCGGAGATAATTTTTTTGATTTCTTCCAAAAGTCCCCCTTTTTTTAACCAACGGTTTAATCTTGAGTTGTTTAGTTTGGTATATTCAAAGTAGGAGTGATCATTATAAGGTGCTTCGTTACTTGGATTTGAAATTATTTGTGTAAATAATTCTTGGTATTCAGAAAATTTCATCTTTTTTTCTACAAAGTTAATCATCATCTGCAATCAAAATGTTACTCTTGTTACTTTTGAACTAGATTTGTAAAAAGTGTTTAAAATTAAAAGGGAAATCCATTCTGATTTAATTTTGAAAATATTTTTTAAAAGTCACAGAAATCAATCAATGTTTGTTAATTTTGTGTTTTAATAAAATTGAAATTATGAATAGTTGGTTTACAGTTAAAGTAAAATATACAAAACAATTAGAAAACGGAACATTTAAGCGTGTTTCAGAGCCTTATTTATTGGCTGCAATGACATTTACAGATGCTGAAGCACGAATTTATGAGGAATTAGGTTCAATTATTAGAGGTGAGTTTGTAGTAACAAACATAGCTCGAACAGATTTTCACGATATTTTTCAGTACGAAGATGCTGACACGTGGTTTAAATGTAAAATTACATATGAATCTCAAGATGCTGATAATGAAAAACAAAAGAAAGTTGCTCAAAATTTCTTGATTGGTGCTCATTCCGTGAAGGAAGCATTTGAACGTTTGCAAGAAAGTCTTTCAACTTTAATGGTTGATTTTCAAATTCCTTCAATCATTGTTTCTCCTATTGTTGAAATTTTTCCATATAACGAAGAATTAGATAAAGAGATTTCTAGAAAACCAATGAAACCAATCGAAGAAGAAGTTATTTCAACTGGAAAACCAGTTTTCTCAGCTCCAGGTTCTGATTTAGATGACGAAGATTTTGAAGATGAGGATTCTGATGAAGATGATTTAGATAGTGAAATGGAGGATGAATATTCTGAGGAATAATAATGAGTTATGAATAATGAGTTATGAATTATGAGTGTTGGTGTTTATTAATATTGCACGTCATTTGGTCAAAACACATTAATCCAATTCATCGAAAAATCTATCAATCGAAAAATCAAATAATCTAATTTAAATGGAAAGTTTTTTAAATTCTATTCGCAACGACCATCATCAATTTGATAGCGGTAAATTAGAAGATCATTTTGATTCAAATCCGAATGATACAATTGCTCGCTGGTTAAGACAAGCCATTGAAAAACCTGTAAATGAACCAAATGCAATATCTGTTTCGACAGTTGATTCAGCTGGATTTCCGCATTCTCGCATTGTTTATTTAAAAGAGTTGGTAGAAGAAGGATTGATATTTTATACAAACTATTCGAGTTTTAAGGGGAAATCGATCGAAGGAAATAACAAAGTTCATGTATTGATTTTTTGGCCAGAATTAGAGCGACAAATAAGCATATCAGGTTTTGCTGAAAAAGTTCCTGATGAAATGAATGATTTATATTTCGAATCTCGTCCTTATGGAAGTAAAATCGGTGCTTGGGCTTCGCATCAAAGTGAAATGTTAAGTTCTCGTCAAGAATTGGAAGATCGTGTAAACTTTTATGTGGATAAATTTCCTTTAAATGTCCCTCGTCCGCCTCATTGGGGAGGGTATTTGGTAAAACCAGCAAAAATAGAATTTTGGCAAGGAAGACCATCTCGTTTACACGATAGAATTGTTTACAAAAAGGACGAAAAAAACTGGAAAATGACGCGATTAAATCCATAACATGATTGAATTAAAGCCTACAATTTATACTTTAAAAAACGGAATTAGACTTGTATATATGAGCGTTCCAGCGCAAGTTGCTCATTTAGGTGTGACTGTTTTAGCTGGTTCTCGTTATGAAGGGAAAAACGAAGAGGGCTTAGCGCATTTTTTGGAGCATTGTATATTTAAGGGTACAGCAAAAAGAAGAAGTTTACATATTTTGTCTCGCTTGGATTCTGTTGGCGGTGAATTAAATGCTTACACTACTAAGGAAGAAATTTGTGTTCATGCTTCATTTTCAAAAGAATATACCAAAAGAACATCAGAATTAATTGCGGACATTTTTTTAAATTCAACTTTTCCACCTAAAGAAATTGAGAAGGAAAAAGAAATCATTTTAGATGAAATAAATTCCTATTTGGATTCTACTTCTGAGAAAATATATGATGATTTTGAAGCTTATTTATATAAAAACCATTCACTTGGAACAAATATTTTAGGAACAAAAGATTCTGTTGCTTCTTTTTCTCAGGCAGACTTAAAAAGGTACACTGAAAAATTTTTCTTTGCTGAAAACATTGTAATTTCTTTTGTTGGTGATTTTCCATTGGCCAAATTAATTCAAATTTTAGAAAAAGATTTTGGACATTTGAATCGCAGATCTCAAATTGAAAAACCGAGTACTTTTGCAAATTATGAAGCCTTTAAAATTCGTTCAAAAGAAGCAAATTTTCAAACACATTCCGTAATTGGTGGAATGGCGCCAGGATATGATGATGAAAAGCGAAGAGGAATGACTTTACTCACAAATGTTTTGGGTGGTCCAGCTTTAAATTCACGTTTAATTTTGTCAATTAGAGAAAAATACGGTTATTCTTACAACATTGAAGCCAATTATTCTCCTTATGCAGATACTGGATATTGGTCTATTTATTTTGCCACAGATCCAAAATACCTAGAAAAAACAATTAAATTGGTTTACAAAGAAATCCGTTTAATGAGAGAAAAGGCTTTAAATGAAACACAATTGAAAAATGCAAAAATTCAATTAAAAGGTCATTTGTCTCTTTCACTAGACAGTAATTCTGGTATTATGCTTGGTCTGGGGAAAAGTTTGTTACTGTTTAATCAAATTGATTCTATACAGGAAGTTTACGATGGAATTGATAAACTTTCAGTTAAAGATTTACAAGAAATTGCCGAAGAATATTTTGACGAAAGTAAACTTTCAGAATTGATTTATGAGTTGGAGTAAAATTTCTCAATCCAAATCCAAATTTTTCAATTTAAATTTATAATCAGAGCCATTTTTTTGCTGTTTTCCCTCTAGTTGAGACGTCAATAGATCTACCAATTCCAAACCAAATCCTTTTTCAGAATTTTCCTTCCAAGTACCATTGTCATTGTAATACAAGCATATTTCTCCAGATCGACTTTGATCGATTCTAAGATTAATTAAATTGTCTTTGTCCTTAGAAAATGCGTGTTTGTATGAATTTGTCAACAATTCATTAAGCAATAATCCCAGTGGAACCAAGGTTTTAAGTCCAATGTCTTTTACATCTACTACTATTTGAAACTCAACATTCAAATTGTTTTCTTGCAATAATTTAACTTCTTGAATTAAATCATTTATATATTCTGCTAAATCAAAGTTTTTAATGTCTTCTCGTTGATATAATTTTTGATGAATTGTCGAAATTGACATCACACGATTGATGGCTTCCGTAAAATAATATTGAACTTCTTCAGAGTCAATTTCATCCCGTTGCATTCTTAAAAGACTGATTACTAGTTGTAAATTGTTTTTTATTCTGTGATGAATTTCTTTCATCAAAATGGTAATTTCTTTATTCTTTTTATTTAATTCTAAATTGGTTTCAAGCAATACTTTTTCTGTATAGGATTGGAATTGAAGGTATTGATTAATCAAATAAGTTAAAGCAAAAAATGCCGTTATCATTTCAAATAAAACACTAATTTGTTGTTCTAGAGGTATAACTTTTATTGCTCCCAGGTGATCATTTATAGAAAATAGGAAAAAATAAAAAACAGAAATAATGTGAAATATCAAGAAATAGATTCCTATTTTCTTACCTAGACCGATATAAGCAAAAACAATCGTACAAACTGCCCAAATAAAATCTGGATAATGCAAAGTCCCAATTAATGTTTGCATTGAAAAAGTAACGATAATACTCGCACTTATAGTAAAAATCCAGAAAATTGGTTCAGTTTTCTTCTGAATATTTAATATTAAAAAACATGAAACACAAACTAAAAAGGATATTCCATACAGAATTGAACTGTAAATATCTGCAAAAGAAGTTAAAACGCTTGCAATTACAAATAGAAATGACAAAATTATACTCAATCTCCAAACTAAGATAAATCTACCTTTTTCATTAAAATCAGTAAGGAAATCAGTTTTGGGTGTGAAAAAGGACATTTATTTGAAGAGATTTTAAAATATTATTTTTGGTTTCCTTACGGAATAGCTAATTCATTTATCACATCTTCATGCATGGGATAAGCTTTTAGTAATTCACTTCTTTTAAATAATTCAAAATCTGAAAAATCAAATCCTGGTGCTACAACACAAGAAACCAAAGAATAGGAATCTTTTTCTAATACTGTAGATCCAAAAATGGTATTTTTTGGTACCAAAAAATGCGGAAAATATCCTTTTTCTAAATCATTTCCAACGATGTGCTGGTGATGTCCAAAAGCATCTAAAACATGAACAATTAAAGGACTTCCACCATGGTAATACCAGTTTTCATCACTTTTGATTCGATGTAAATGAGAAACATGATCAGAAGTTAACAAAAAATAAATGCTTGACATGAGGTTTTTTGCACTTCCACGCAAGGTGTCTTCAGATCGATAAGTTTCCCGATAAAATCCACCTTCGGGATGAGCAATCAAATCAAGTTGCTTAATAATTTTAGTAATGTTTTCTGGTAAATTAGTCATTGAATCATATTATTTCATTTCAAATTTAGGTAAAAAGTATGAATAATGACTAATTTTTGAAATTTTTCATGCAAATTTAATTTTTCCAAGATCCATATCCACCTTTTAAATCATAGACTTTTGAAAAACCCAGTTGAACTAACACTTTTGCTGCTGCTGCACTTCTTCCTCCAGCTTGGCAATATACATAAACAGGTTTTGATTTGTCTAATTTTGAAACTTCCTCCTTGAATTCAGCAGAATTATAATTGATGTTTTTTGAGTTCGAAATATGTCCACCATTGAATTCTTCTGGAGAGCGAACATCAATTAATTGAACTTTCTTACCTGAAATTTGGGTTTTAAATTCTTCTTGATTCAAGACTATTGATTTTCCTGATGAACTTGAATTTTGTGCAGTACAAGCGGTAACTGAAAATAACAAGACTAAAAACATAATTTTTGAAAACATAACTGAGTATTTTTTAATGTGAAATTACAAAAGTAAACTAGTTTTTACAAATTTAAAGTAACCTAGATTACAAAAAATAAATAAATCAAGAATTATTTCAAAAATAAACTTATATTTGCTACTGACAATCAAGTTTTTTACAAAATTTTAAAATGACTAAAAATCATAAATTTATATATTTAACTTTTTCTATTTTTATTTTGCTTTCATGCGGAAATAGTGAGGAAAAGATTACTCAAAAAGTAAATAATCCATTCAGGAAAAATTTGATAAATCCATTTTATTTTGATCAAATTTTTAATACACCTAACAATTCTGGTAGTTTTTGGAATGCGAAACACATCAATCAAATTGACGTAAATAAAATTTCAATTTACTTAAAGGGTGGAAATAATCCTGATAATATTTTAGAAAAATTCATTTATACGTTTGATGAAAATGGAAATAATGATAATTACAGTTATTATTACTATGCTAATAGTGAGGATGTTGTAAATCAAACTAATTATGAATATAAAAACGATGTAATTTCAAAAATTAATATTTATAAATATTTTGGAGTTGGTAATTTACCTCCCGTTTTTGTTTCAAAAAATGATCAAAGAACAGTCTTTTATAAGTCAAAAGCAAATGGAAAAAATGACTCATTATTTTTCTATCCCAATGAAGAAAATCCAAAAGTGATTATTGATAAAATAGGAAATTTTGTAAATTATATGGAAGTTTTTATTAAGGAAGGTGCTACAAAAAAGCAAATTTTAAATGAAATTACAAAGGTTGACAGTAATTTATTACACTTTGAATTGGCAGATAAAATCATTACATATACTAAAAATGGTTTGCCATTTGAAAGTTATCATTTGGGTGAAAATTGGATCCAATTAGAAAGATCACAACTTTGGGAATACAATCGATTTAATCAACCAATTGTTATTAAAGAATGGATGCATGGAACATTAATTAAAGATATTAATATCATGTACAATGAAAATTCACTGCCAAAGAAAATAGAATATAATAGAAAAAAATACCACTTAATTTACCACAAAACTAAGTAAAAAACATGTTGACAAAAGACGAATTGAGGGAAATTAATACCGAATTTTGGTTGGATTTCAAAAAACACATGTCGCGCATAAAATCCTCAAGTGGTAAAAAAATAAATTGGCTTTCATATCCAACTCAAGTTAAAGATATTTATTTAAGATTAGAAGTTACGCGCCAATTTGTAGCCATAAATTTTGACTTTCAATACAAAGACGAAGCAACTAGGTCCGTTTTTTGGGAACAAATGCAAGAATTAAAGAAAGTTTTGCAAGAATCTATGGGAAAAGACGATATTTGGATGGAAGAATGCTATTCGGATTCAGTTCCAGTTTTTTCTAGAATTCAATGGAAAAAAGAAGGTTTGAATTATTTTAATCCACAAAATCAGGCAGAAATTTTTGATTTTTTTCAAGAAAAATTGGTTTCATTTGATATATTTTACCAGAACTACAAAGAAATTCTACAATTTTTAGCAAAATAAGACTTATTTTTACAAAATGAAATTATTTATACTTCTTTTTACAAGCACTTTTACAGTTTTAACATTTTCTCAAACAGTAATTTTAAACGAAGATTTTGAAAATGGAATTCCAGCAACATGGTCAATTTCAAATCAAGATTTATTAACGCCAAATGTAGCAGTTTCAGAATATAATGAAGCTTGGATTTCGACTTTAAATCCAGAAGATTTAACTGATTCAGTTGCTGCTTCGACTTCTTATTTTACAACGGCCGGTAGAGCAAATCGCTGGTTAATTTCGCCACAATTGACTTTAGGTACATTTGGTAATTATTTAACTTGGAATTCAAAATCTTTTGACCCATCTTATCCAGAAAGCTTCAAAGTGTTTATATCTACTACAGGAAATGATGTTACAAGTTTTACGGATACCTTGGAAATATTTGTAAATGAAAATTCAATTTGGACAAATCATGAAATTAATTTAAGTGAATTGGGTTATACGAATCAATCAGTTTACATTGCTTTTATTCTAAATACAAATGACGGATTTAAATTTTTGTTGGATGATGTAAATGTGAGAACTGAAGATCCTGTTTCACTGGCAGAAATTGAAAAAGATCTTTTTTTAGTTTCACCAAATCCAGTTGAAAATGTATTAATTGTTAGTAATCAATCAGAAATTAAGTCAATTTCGATTTTGTCTTTAGAAAATAAACAAATTTTATTTACTGAAAATAATGATACAAATTTGGATCTATCTAGTTTAAATTCAGGAGTTTATTTTGTTGAAATAATGACGAATAATGGACTAAAAGTATCGAGAAAAATTGTTAAAATTTAACTTTTTTTACAGAAAGTGGTTTATTTCAAAAAAATGATTAATATTGCATCTCAAAACGAATCCGTTTTATAAATAAAATCTAAACATTTTACCCTTTGATTTCTGTTTTATTAAGTAGAAACTAAATCAAAAAAATTATAATCCAAAAACATATTTAATGAATCTGAACGATTTAGAATCAAAAAAAATTAGCGATTTACGTAAAATTGCACTTGCAGCAGGTATTGAAAATGCAGAAAGTTTAAAAAAAGCAGATATTTTAGATGCTTTGTTAAAATTAGAAGGATCAACTTCTGAAACAAAAGCTTCCGAAACTGTTGAAAAACCTGCCAAAGTTGCTGCTAAGAAAATTGCAACAAAAACAGCAAAAGATACTCTAATTTCTGAAGATGTGCAGGCAGATAAACCCGACTTAGCTGCTGAAATTAAAGCTGATTCAACCGAAATTGTTAAGGAAAAAAGAAAAAGAATTATTAAAACGGAAGCTATATCTGCTCCAATTTCAAAAAATGACAATTCTGCAATAAAATCAGAAGTTATAAATGAAGTTGAAAAGCCACTTGAATCCAAGCTAGAAGAAACTAAAGTGGAAGCAAGTACTTTAGATTTATTTTCAGAATCAAGTGATGTTGCTGGAACTGCTGCAGCTACTGAAATTAAAGAAGAGGAAAAGAAGAATTCAAAACCAGTTGGTAGAAATTTAATTAAAACTCCAATTATAAAAAATGATGCTTCGCGTGATATAGCTTTGAATGCTGAACAAAATTCTGGTGGAGAAGTTATTAAAGTTCCTAGAAAGTCTAATAAAGAAATATTAAATTCATTGCCAAGACCAACTTCTGATAGAGAACTTACTCCATCTGAATTGGAAATTCAAAAAAGAAACGAGCAAAGAAATCGAGATAGAGAAGCGCATCGTTTGAGATTACTTGAGCAACAAAATTTAAGTCCTAAAACTGAGCAAGCTCCTAAAAAACAAGTAGTTGTTGAAGAAGAAATTTTTGATTTATCAGGAATTGTTTCAGCCGAAGGAGTTTTAGAAGTTATTCAAGAAGGTTTTGGTTTTTTAAGATCTTCTGATTATAATTATTTGCCTTCTCCTGATGATGTTTATGTTTCTCAAAGTCAAATAAAATCATTCGGTTTAAAAACGGGAGATACCGTTTATGGAACAATTCGGCCTCCGAAAGAAGGTGAAAAATTCTTTCCTTTAGTGAAAGTTGATTCAATAAATGGACGTCACCCTTCATATATACGTGATCGTGTTCCTTTTCAATATTTAACGCCTTTATTTCCAAACGAAAAATTCAAATTGACAGGTCACAAAGACGAATCAATGTCAACACGAATCATGGATTTATTTGCGCCAATTGGAAAAGGTCAACGTGGAATGATTGTGGCACAGCCAAAAACTGGTAAAACAATGTTGCTAAAGGATGTTGCAAATGCAATCGCAGCAAATCATCCAGAAGTTTATTTAATTGTTTTATTAATTGACGAACGTCCTGAAGAGGTTACAGATATGGCTAGAAGTGTAAAAGCTGAAGTTGTTGCTTCGACTTTTGATGAGCCAGCTGAAAGACACGTAAAAGTTGCCAATATTGTGCTTGAAAAAGCAAAAAGAATGGTTGAATGTGGTCACGATGTATGTATTTTATTGGATTCAATTACGCGTTTAGCAAGAGCATATAACACCGTTTCTCCAGCGTCAGGAAAAGTATTATCTGGAGGTGTTGATGCGAATGCTTTACACAAGCCAAAACGTTTTTTCGGTGCAGCACGTAAAATTGAAAATGGAGGTTCACTTTCGATTATCGCAACAGCATTGACTGAAACTGGTTCTAAAATGGATGAAGTTATCTTTGAAGAATTTAAAGGTACAGGAAATATGGAATTGCAATTGGATCGTAAAATTGCCAACAAACGTATTTTTCCAGCGATTGATATCACAGCTTCAAGTACCAGAAGAGACGATTTATTATTAGGGAAAGATGTTTTACAGCGCGTTTATTTATTGAGAAGACATCTTGCAGACATGAATCCAGTTGAAGCAATGGAATTTTTGAAATCTCAAATGGATCATACCATTTCTAACGAAGAATTTTTGGTTTCTATGAATAAGTGATTTTGGTCAAGATGTTTTTGTTTTAATAGTATTTTTTAATGAAATTAGTTAGAGCAATTTTATTGATTATTGTAAGTCTTGTTTTGATTTATCTTACTTTTAATTTTAAAAATCAAACATTTTTTTTTGATTCGATAATTTGGTGCTTTTTCTTAGTTTTAGGGATAATATTATTTCTGTGGAATTTTTTTCTTGAAATGAATTCATTTTTTGCAAATAAAAAGATAAAAAATTTAGCCTTAACAATTTCAGCAATAATAGTTGCTATTTTAATAGTAGTTTTGGACAATAAAATTCAATCTAATTTTGAGAAACCATCTTTGTTAAAAGTTTTTTATGATGGCGATTTTAATGGTGTGGGGATTGATTTTAAAAAAGATGGAACCTATATTTTTGACAATTCTACAATCGGACTAAGTGATTATAGTTATGTTAAATATAAAATTAATGGAAATTTAATTACACTCGATAAAAGTCATTTTGAAAACATTATTCATTCAAAAAATTTAAAAATAGTTGAACAGATAAATTTTTCAGATAGTAGTAAAGAAAATTATCTTTATAAGATAGATAAAAATGGTGAAATATTAAAAAATGAATTTTCTTTTAGAATAGTACATGATTTTAGAAACTATACAAAAAAGGAAGAAAAAAATAAAAACAAAACGGCAAAACCATAAATCCTATCTTTACTTTTATTCTTCCTATGTTATAAAAAAGTACCTCGAAAGTAGAGTTTAAATAAAAATTACATATTAAATCAAAATTAATTTTTGATTAAGTTATTTAGTTTGTGACCTATTTTGAACTTTAATCTTTTTAATTGTTTCCAAATATTCGCTAACTTCGCTTTCAAAAAATCTTATAATGAATCCAAAAGTTGATGAATTTTTCAGTAAAGTAAATAAATGGCAGGAAGAAATGGAGCAATTGCGCTTAATTGTTTTGGAATGTGGACTGACAGAAGAATTGAAATGGGGAGTTCCAACCTATACTTTTCAAGGTAAAAACATTGTCTTAATTCATGGATTTAAAGAATATTTTGCGCTTTTATTCATGCACGGTTCTTTGCTCAGTGATAGTCGCGGAATTTTAATTCAACAAACGGAAAATGTTCAGTCGGGTCGTCAAATTCGCTTTACAAATGCAGTTGAAATGTATGATTTGAAATCTGTGTTGAAGGAATATATTTTTGAAGCCATTGAAGTTGAAAAAGCTGGAATTAAAATCGAATATAAAAAGGCCGAAGATTTTCCAGTTACTGAAGAATTTCAACAAAAATTAAATGAAAATGCAGCATTAAAAACTGCTTTTGAAAAATTGACACCAGGGAGACAAAAAGGCTACCTACTTTTTTTTAATGGAGCAAGTCAAGCAAAAACCAGAGAAGCTAGAGTTGAAAGATATACTGATAGAATTCTAAAAGGATTTGGTTTTAATGACTGTGTTTGTGGATTATCTAAAAAAATGCCCAATTGTGACGGATCGCACAAGTATATTAATGATTTGAAATAGAATTATCCTTCCTTTTTTATGTCAATTACATATTTTTCAAATCAATTAGAATTTGGGAAATACTGAGAAAATAAACAGTAGACTGAAACGAAAGAATGACCTAAAAAAGAATTCTACTTTTCAATTTGCTTATATGAAGCTGAAATTCCTTTAATCAAGGAAGAACTGAAGCCATTGTGTTCCATTTCATTTAAACCAATGATTGTGCATCCTTTTGGAGTTGTAACTTTATCAATTTCATGTTCAGGATGTTCTTTTCGTTCAATTAATAATTCTGCAGCACCTTTCACCACATGATTTACAATTTCAGTAGCAGTTTTAGAATCAAAGCCAATTTGAATTCCACCTTGAACCATTGAACGCATAAATCTCAAAACATAAGCAATTCCGCAAGCTCCCAAAACAGTAGCAGATTCCATCAAATCTTCTTTAATCAAAATAGTGTTTCCAACCAGGTTGAAAAAGGATTTCACTTGTTCGATTTTTTTAGCATTATCGCTCGTTGTAGAAATACACGTCATTGATTGTTTAATATCAGCAGCGGTATTTGGCATTGCTCTGAAAATCGGAACATTTGCTTGAATTTCTGTTTTTATTTCATCAATTGTAACACTAGTTGCGGCAGAAATTACAATGTGTTTTTCAGGATTTAAAAACGGATTAATTTCTTTTAAAACACTTTTTACATCGTAAGGTTTTACGGCAATTAGAATGATTTCAGCATTTTCAAGCGCCAATTTATTGTCTGAGGAAACATGAATTCCAAGTTCCTGAAAATGAAGGATTGATTGAGGATTTCTTTTTGTTACGTAAATGTCTTGTTTTGCAACTAAAGGATTATCAATTATTCCATTTAAAATGGATAATCCAAGATTTCCACAACCTATTAATGCTATTTTCATTGTTTTTTATTTTATTCTTCCTATGATTTTTAATTAAAAACACTTTTTCTAATTAATTTAGTGATTGATTTTAAAATGTTTGTTGGATATTTTTTATCCCCAAGGAAAATATCAACTAAATAATTACAGAATTTATCCCCTGCTTTAAAAATAAAATAGTTTCTAATTTTGGGATAATTATAAAATAATTTGGCAAAATAATTAGCTGTTTTTAGTTCTTTTAGAATATTCAATTTGAGGTTTTTGTGATATAAAATACTAGGATGAATTTTTAGTTTATCAGCTTCAATTATAGACATTGCTGCTAATTTTCCACTATAAATTGCATTTGAAATACCTTCTGCAGTAATTGGATCTGCAAAACCTGCGGCGTCACCAATAAGAAAAACGTTATTTTTGCTAAATCCATCGCTTCTTGGAGAAACTGGTATCTGAAAACCATATCCAACATCTGATGTCACATTTTTTATTCCAAGTGCCTCTAAATATTCAATGTAATATTTTTTTAAATTTACTTTATTTCTCTTAAACCTTGCAACACCAATTGATAAATGATTTCCTTTGGGGAAACACCATGCATAACCATTTGGAATAAAATCAATATCGAATCTTGCTTCTTTAGACAATCTGCTAAAATCATCAGCACTGACGCTTACTTCGTGTTCTACTGCTGGTATGAGTTTTCGAGTATCGGTTTTCCATCCTGCTAGTTTAGCTATGGGACTTAAAGCACCATCGGCAGCTATTACGTATTTTGCTTCAATTTCTTTGTCAGCGCTTTTTATACCAATTAATTTTCCAAATATTAATTGATTAACTTTAAAATCTTCTATTAGTGTTACTCCTAATTTTACAGATTGATTTACAATTAATTGATCGAATTTGTCGCGCATAACCATACTAATGATCGCTTTTTCTCGCTTTGCGGTCAACTTAGTATTTTTTCCCGTAAAATAAACATCAATTTCCTTAAACTCTGCGTCAATTACTTCGCTGAGATCAAAAGGAAGTAATTCTTTACCTCTAGAAACTAAACCACCACCACATATTTTATATCTTGGCAAAACTTCCTTTTCAATAATAGCCACAGAATAGCCAGCTTCCGCAAGTTTAAACGCAGTAATTGATCCCGAAGGTCCACTTCCAATAATTGCTACATCAAATCTTCTCATAGTATTGATTAATTTTAATTTTCACTTGGATCGATTGGGAAATCAGTCATTAGTTTATATTTTGGTCCCAATTTATTCATGAAATATTTCCATAAATTTTCTTCTTTTGTATTCATAATTTCTTCTTGAGAATCAATATCAGCAACTACCCAGGCATTTTCCTTGATTTCTGCTTTTAACTGTCCAGCCGACCAACCAGAATAACCCAAGAAAAAACGAATTTTGTGATTTTCGATGTTTTCTTTTTTGATCACTGAATATAATTGCTTGAAATCTCCGCCAATGTAAATTCCATTTCCAATTTCAAGACTGTCATTTAATTCTTCGCCCAAAGAATGCATGAAATACATTGTTTCAGTTTCAACTGGCCCACCAATACTCATTTTGGCATCAATATAAGGGAAGTTTTCATTTAATTGATTGAGATTTACATCAACATAATGATTTAAGACGAAGCCGAAACTTCCATCTTTTGAATGCTCACAAATATAAACGACTGAACGTTCGAAATACTCATCACCCAAAAATGGGTCTGAAAGCAAAATTCTGCCTTTTTTTGGCGAAAGTTTATTGGTAAAAGCGATATCAGGTATTTTCTCGGACATTTATTTAGACATTAGACTACAAGACATAAGACGAAAGACTTATTTTTTGTAGATAAAAATTTAATTTTGGAATGATATTTTCATATAATTCATAATTCATAATTCATAACTCATCATTCATAACTCAATTCCTAACAACTTGTTTCGTTTTCACTTCAATTAAAGTTCCATACTTTTTCAATTCATTTTTATCAAACTTTTTTGAATTTCCAACAACGATAATTTGAATTGTTTTACCTTTGATTTCTTTTTCATAAAAATTCTGAATGTTATTAAATGAAATATCTGTATAATAAGGAATTAACTGAATGTTTGGGTCTTGTGTGTAACCCATTTCTTGCCATTTTTCAACAATTTGAATTAAATTTCTAAATCCTGGTTTATTGGTTTTTGCATTAGAAATTAAAGAAGAACGAATTCCATCTTCTCGCTCTTTTTTGTTTGGCATATTTTGAATTAAATCATTCATTACAGAAATTGCTTCTGGAGTTTTATCTCCCTGACAACCAACATATCCATAGAAATAATTTTTTAAATTTGCTTTGTCTGCTAAAACATATTGAGCTGAAGTTGAATAAGCTAAAGAACGAAATTCTCTAATTTCCTGAAAAACCAAGGAAGACATATCGCCACCAAAGTAATGGTTAAATGCCATTTGATCTCCCGCCATATCCAAGTTCATTGGATTTCCATCCAGCAAAAACATGATTTGAGATTGAACAGCTTTTTTATCATCTAAGAAATAAACTTTTGCTGATTCAAAACCATTTCTTTTTAGGTATTTTTTCGGGAGTTCACTATTTTTAATAGAAGAAAAAATAGATAATTTTGCTAATTGACTTTTAATATAATTCGCTTCCAAAATTCCAACATAAGAAATTTC
>CAMBRH010000037.1 GCA_945870115.1 Chitinophaga pinensis
CTCAATAGAAACTGAGCTTCTATGAACTATAGATTCTAAAGTTGCTAAAGACCTGGAACTTCCAGCGTAAATCACCATTTCTCCTCGTTTATTCCAACGATTTGCAATTCCAGAAGCCAATAAATTATGAGAATAAATTTCTTTACACAAGCGAAAAACCTTCATTTTAAGAAATTAAACATTATCACCAAATTCAATGGCAGTTAATCTTTCATCAACGAAGCGAATTCCTGAAATCGTACTCATAAAAGACTCTGGATTGGAGTTATTAAAATAAAAATTTGGTGTGTGAAGCCATTTTTCAAAAGCTTTAGACGAACCAAAAACTGAAATACCGTGTTTTGTGACTGATAAAATCATGAGGATGTGCTCTTTAATATTTGCTTTTAATTTTTGTTTTGAAGTTTTATATAATCTGAAGGTTTTAACACTTATATTAAGCCAATCAGACAATAAATCATCCGTAAAAGATGAAATTTGCTTAATAAAAGATAAATATTTCCAGTCAATTTCATTTGATTGCAAATAGTACAAAACCGCTGGTTCATTCATTTGATCAGGAATATCATCCAAAATTACATATTCTTTCATACAATTCTTTTATACAAATGTAGTACTTTTCCCCTTAAATACAAGTAATTTTACCTTTTATTTTAAAAATATAAATAAATATACTATTTTTATGATATTATTATGGAAGAAAACAATATTAACGAGAATTTTGAAACTGCTTTTAGTAGTCCGATTCCCCTATTTGTAAAAGTCAAAAATCTAATTTTTGGTGAAAATAATCCAGAATTAATATTCAAAATAACCATTTACATCAACTTAATAATTTGGTCAATTTTTTTACTTTGGCATACTTTAAGTTATTTTGCAATTTCATTTAGAGATATAATTCTAGAAGAAAAGAAAATCAATGTTGAAATTTTAATCCTAAATAGAGGCTCCGAATTAGGTTATGATCCAAGTGTTTTTATGAATCGCTTATTAAACTTTCACAGCTTTAGTATGTTTTTATGGCTCCTAATTTTTGTTGGAATTGCATTAATGTGGCGACAAAAATTAATTTTCAAATATTTTATTGGAATTCCCTTAATTCTTTACTTAATATTCATGTTTTTTTACCTTGGATTACCTTACTACAAAGAAGACACAACTTTTTTTGATAAACTCATGTTTATTATCTTTCTAATAAACACAGTGTTTTACTACATCATGTTAAAAAACAAAAATTCGGGTACTGATTCAAACTTTTTTACAAGCGAATAAATAAATAACGAGGAAATTTAAAGCAAATACCTATGCAACTTTTAACATGGCTACTTTAGAATTCATAAATTTAGCTTTTGCATACTCCAAAGTTAATTTAAATTCAGTTTCGGTCCCTGAAGGTAAATCATACATAGCATCAGTTAAAATTGCTTCACAAATTGAACGCAAACCTCTAGCTCCAAGTTGAAATTCGATTGCTTTTTCAACAATAAAATCCAATACTTCTCCTTCGAAAGATAATTTTATTCCATCAATTTCGAATAATTTTAAGTATTGCTTCACCAAAGCATTTTTTGGTTCAGTTAAAATTCTTTTTAAACTTTTTGCATCCAATGGCTCCAAATAAGTCAAAGATGGAAAACGACCAATCAATTCAGGAATCAAACCATAAGTCTTAATATCAGTCGGATTGATGTATTTCAAGAAATTATCGCCATCAATTTTAATGTTTTCTTTAGAACTAAATCCAATTGTTTGTGTATTTACTCTTCTAGCAATAATTCTTTCTATGCCATCAAACGCTCCACCACAAACAAATAAAATGTTTTTTGTTTCCAACTGAATCATTTTTTGATCTGGATGTTTTCTTCCACCTTGAGGCGGAACATTTACGACTGTTCCCTCCAATAATTTCAATAAAGCTTGTTGAACTCCTTCTCCAGAAACATCTCGTGTTATCGATGGATTGTCACTTTTTCTAGCAATCTTATCAATTTCATCAATAAATACTATTCCTCTTTGGGCAGTTTCTAAATTATAATCGGCAGCTTGTAATAAACGAGTCAAAATACTTTCAACATCTTCGCCAACGTAACCTGCTTCTGTTAAAACTGTTGCATCAGCAATACAAAAAGGAACATTCAACATCTTAGCAATTGTTTTTGCTAACAATGTTTTTCCAGTACCAGTTCTTCCAACTAAGATTACATTTGATTTTTCAATTTCAATATCGTCTTTTGTCACTTTCTGAGCCAATCTTTTATAGTGATTATATACAGCTACTGAAAGTACTTTTTTAGCATCTTCTTGACCAATAACATATTCATCCAAGCGTGTTTTGATTTCAATAGGCTTCAAAACCGTTAGTTCTTGTTCCGTTTTAGGAGCAACTTTTGGGTTAGAATTAAACTCTTCTTGAACAATCGAATAACCTTGCGTTATACAACTTTCGCAAATATGGCCAGTTAAACCAGCAATTAAAATTCCCACTTGATTTTTTGGTCTCCCACAAAAAGAGCACGATGTTTCTTTCTTAGACATATTAATAGCATAAAAAAAGGCTACCAAATAAATGACAGCCTTAAGTTTGTTTTTAGTAGCGGGGACACGACTCGAACGTGCGACCTTCGGGTTATGAGCCCGACGAGCTACCAACTGCTCCACCCCACAATATTCGTCTGAAATACATTTCTAACGCGTTGCAAAGATAGGCATTTATTTTTAATCACCAAGCTTTTATTATAAAATAAAGTGAAAAAAGATTTTTTTGTAAATTTTTAACTAAAAATATTAATTTATATCAGAATAGCTATTACCTTTATAATCTCAAATTTAATAACAAATAACAAAAAAAATAAAATCATGTTTGGAAAAGACGAATTTCATAAATATGCTACAAAACACATGGGTATTAGTAGTATGCATTTAGAACATTACATTGAATCTTCTGTTACACCTTATATCATTGAAGAAAGACATTTGAATATGACTCAAATGGATGTTTTCTCCCGTTTGATGATGGACAGAATTATATTTTTAGGTACTGGAATCAATGACCAAGTAGCAAATATAATCAATGCACAATTATTATTTTTAGAATCAGCTGACTCTAAAAAAGACATTCAAATTTATTTAAATTCTCCTGGTGGATCTGTTTATGCTGGTTTAGGGATTTATGACACAATGCAATACATCAAACCTGATGTTGCAACAATTTGTACTGGAATGGCTGCTTCAATGGGAGCGGTTTTGATGTGTGCTGGAACTGAAGGAAAACGTTCTGCTTTGAAACATTCACGTGTTATGATTCACCAACCACTTGGTGGAGCTCAAGGACAAGCGTCTGATATTGAAATCACTGCAAGAGAAATTCAAAAATTGAAAAAAGAATTGTACGATATAATTGCTTTACACTCAAAACAATCTTATGAGAAAGTTTGGGCAGATTCAGATCGTGATTATTGGATGACAGCTGAAGAAGCTAAAGCTTACGGAATGGTTGATGAAATCTTATTGAGAAATCCAAAAGCTTAATTTTAAAACTAAATTTACATTTAAAATCCATTCGTTTTTACGGATGGATTTTTTTATTGCTTTAGATATTCGATAATCCAAGCTGTTTTTTTGTTTATTTTTAATCTTTCAAGAGGAATTAACAATTTAATGTTTTGGTAATAGCCATGACTCATATCATAGTGGTAAAGAACAATTCCTTTTTCAGAAAGAGAAAATGTATGAGAAAATTTTTCAGCTAATTTTTCGAGAGAACTACAATCTAAATCCAAATCAGTTCGAGCTTGAATTGCTAATAAAACCTCTTGTTGAAATAAATCACCTTTCCCAAAAAGTGAATCAAGTGTTATTGGAATCAATTTTTCCTGAGACCAAATGAATTTTTTGTTTCCTGTAAAAGGTATTTTATTCTCTTTGTAGAAATCAAAAGGAGTTTCATCAAGCATTGAATTGCCAATAGTTTCTGAGTAAGAAACGAATTTTTGACCAATATTTATAACTTCAAAATGTAAAGAATAAATTCGCCCATTTAAAACTAAAGAATTTAAACCTATTTTTGTTAGTCTTTTAAAATTTTCTGGTCTATTTTGCTCATAGACTTTTCTCATCGTGTCATAAATTGCCATTTTAAATTTTTGAAATGATTCCGAAGTCAAATCAGAATTTAACTTAATTAAAATTGAATCAGAAACTTGAATTCTAAAAGCCTCAGGAGATCCATTTTTATGACTTTCAAATGCAAAATTCATTAATTTTAGTTTGATTTTTTCTTTGTCACCTTGAGTTCTTGAGTCCAATTTATGACCATAATTACTCATTAATATTTCTTGATTTTTATTTTTAAATAAAAACCAAATGATTGAACTACTTTGATCTGAATTTGCGACTTTATAATGTTTCCAATGACTATAATTTCCAGCATAAATCATCTCAAAATCAGTGTAAATGGTATCAAGAATTAACTTATTATTCAGATTTAAAATCCCAAACTTATTTCCTTTGGTGTAAATTGCAAAGTAATCTTTTGTAATTTGAGAAATTGCTTTATAATTTGCAGGAATTAACCAATTGTATTTTGCATCAATTATTCCTGCTAATTTATTGTAATACATCATGCAAGTATCTGCAGTTGAATTTATTTCATCAAATTTATTTTTTGATTTTTTATTGCCAATAGAATCCAATATAATCCACTTATTTTTTGGACTAACATAGTAATCTTTATTGGTGTTTTGATTCCATGTAAAAATCATATTATTAGAACTATTTTGTAAATCTTTATAATATATTTTTTCTTTTCCAATTTCAATTTCAGCCCAAACAAAATTATTCGCATAATTGTTCAGATATAAATTTGAGTATAAAGTGTCAATAATTAACTTCCCTGAAAACAAATCTAAAACTCCTTTTTTATTTCCTTTTGAGTTTACAATAGCTCTTTTTCCATTATAATTTTCTATTTTTATGATCTTATTTTTACTCCATGCTTTTCCATCTGAAGTAAAAATTTGAACTTTTTCATTTATGTTCACAATAAAAAACTTCCCTAATAATTTATTCCCAGGATATTCAAGGTGAATACTTTTTATTTTTTTAGGATTTTTTTTTGACGTGAAAAATGGAAAATATTCTTCTTTAAATTTATAAATGAGCAGTGTGTCATGTGTTGATAATAATGTCATTTTTTCTAAAACAAGTGTATCTTTATCAAAATCTACATAAAAAACAGCTAAATCTTTGGACAAAATATAATTTGGTTTTTTAGCATAGTCAGCTCTAAAATATTCGTCAAAAATTGCTTCTGACAAGACTTTTCCTTGATGAGAAATCAAACCATATTTTCCGTTTTTTCGATAAAAGAAATTTGTTCTTGGAACTTTTGTGTAATCATTCTCCCAATTTAAGCGTTGTTTTGGAATAATTGTGTCGTAAATTGCATCTAAAGTTATATTTCCATCAGCAGCCAAAATTCCCATTTTTTTGTTTACAAAAAAGAAATAACAAGCTAAAAAAGAAGTATCTAAACCATCAAAATTTGTTATCCAATCAATTTCTGCTTTACGAATAATCTCACCATTTCCTCGAATTAGTCCAATTTTTCCATTATCACGAAATTGCCAAATTTCTTTATCATTTAAATAAGGAAGATTATCTGAATAAGCCCCAGTTATTGGCTCAATCCAATATTTCGCTTAAAGTAAAACTTCATTTTTGAAATTTAATTTTCCAATTTTGCCATCATTTTGAGTAATAATAAAATCATTACAAATCCTTATTCTATCATAAATTATTGGAATTATGATTTCTCCATTTTGATTTATTACTCCAACTTTAAGTCTTAAATCGTTATTATCATAATCAACATAATTCTCAATTAATGAATAATTTAAACCTTTAAATCCTCCAATAGTTCCGCTAGTTTCAGGTATTACTATATCTCCTTCAATATTTATATAAGTTGAAAAACGTTTTCCCTTTTCATGTTTATAAAATATAATATGATTTGAACCATCAAATAAATAAGAATCATATTCAATCTCAGTCATTTTGGAAATCCTAAGCCCTTTAAATTTATACAAACCAATTTTGTTATTTTTTCTGACTTCAAAAAAACCGCTTCCAATTAGTTTAATATCATCGTATTCATTTCTCAAAGGATAACCGTCGGAACTAAAAATTCCTTTTCCTGAAGCAGTAGTAGTTTTATAGAAACCAAATCCAATCTCTTCAATTAATATGTATTCGGGTTCTAAAGCCCATTTCCCTTCTGAATCCTTTAAACCATAAGTACAATTTAAATTATCTTTCACAACTTGATATTGCGAAAAACTTAAATTAATGGAAAATAAAAACAATAAAATCAAAAATTTTGACATATCTCGTGAAATAAGTGTTTTCTTGAATACAAATTTACATCAAAATCGTTCAAATGAATTTTTGTTCATGCAAATGATATTAATTAGCTTCTAAAAATTTTAATTTTAAAGGGCATTTTATTCTTAAAAACCTATTGTTAAAAAGTATTGAAAAAGTCTTTACTAAATCAATTTTATTATACTTACTTTTGTCCTCAATTTGTGATGAAATATTAAGTTTAGTTATTAATAAATTGAATTCTTAAAGCGCAGTATGCCAAAAAACAACTCCATCAAATCAATTTTAATAATCGGAAGCGGACCAATTGTTATCGGTCAAGCATGTGAATTCGATTACGCAGGATCTCAAGCTGCTCGATCTCTTCGTGAAGAAGGAATTGAAGTTACCTTGATAAATTCAAACCCTGCGACAATTATGACAGATAAAGTTGTTGCTGACAACGTTTATCTTGAACCTCTTGAACCTGAAAGTATTATTAAAATTCTTCAAAAACACAAAATTGACGCTGTTTTGCCTACGATGGGAGGTCAAACAGCGCTAAATCTTTGTATTCAATGCGAAGAAATGGGGATTTGGGAAGAATATGGTGTTGACATTATTGGTGTTGATATTGCTGCAATCGAGATTACTGAAAACCGTGAGTCATTTCGTGAATTAATGCTTTCGATTGATATTCCAATGGCTCCGCAAGCTACCGCAAAATCATTTTTAGAAGGTAAAGAAATCGCACAAAAATTTGGCTTTCCACTTTGTATTCGTGCTTCGTTCACTTTAGGCGGTGCTGGAGCTTCAATCGTGCACGATCCTAAAGAATTTGATGGATTATTAGAAAGAGGTTTACAACTTTCTCCAATTCATGAAGTCATGATTGATAAAGCTCTTCTAGGCTGGAAAGAATTTGAGTTGGAACTTTTACGAGATGCAAATGATAATGTTGTTATTATTTGTTCTATCGAAAACTTTGACCCTATGGGAATTCATACTGGAGATTCAATTACAGTTGCTCCAGCGATGACTTTGTCAGATACGACTTATCAAAAAATGCGTGATATGGCAATCAAAATGATGCGTTCTATCGGTAATTTTGCGGGTGGTTGCAACGTTCAATTTGCTGTTTCACCTGATGATGCAGAAGATATTATTGCAATTGAAATTAATCCTCGGGTTTCTAGATCTTCTGCTTTAGCTTCAAAAGCAACAGGTTATCCCATTGCAAAGATTGCAGCTAAATTAGCAATTGGTTATCATCTAGACGAATTGAACAATCAAATAACAAAAACCACCTCTGCCCTATTTGAACCAACCTTGGATTATGTTATCGTGAAAATTCCTCGTTGGAATTTCAATAAATTTCCGGGTACCGATCGCAGACTTGGACTACAAATGAAATCAGTTGGAGAAGTTATGGCAATTGGTCGAACTTTTCAAGAAGCACTTCAAAAAGCTTGTCAATCTTTAGAAATTGATAGAAATGGTTTGGGTGCAGATGGAAAAGAATTGACAAATCAAGATGAAATTTTACACAGTTTAGAATTTGCAAGCTGGAATAGATTATTTCATATTTATGACGCTATAAAACTTGGAATTCCATTTAAAACAATAGTTGAAAAAACAAAAATTGATATTTGGTTCCTTAAACAAATTGAAGATTTAATCAAATTAGAACGTAAAATAGAACGTTTTCACCTAGAAAATTTACCAAAAGATTTATTGTTTGAAGCTAAGCAAAAAGGTTACGCTGACAGGCAAATCGCACATTTAGTTCGTTGCTTAGAATCAGAAGTTTACAAAAAACGACAAGATTTCAACATTCAACGTGTATATAAAATTGTTGATACATGTGCAGCTGAATTTGAGGCAAAAACACCCTATTACTACTCGACTTTTGAATACGAAAATGAAAGCATCGTTTCTAACAAGAAAAAAGTGATCATTTTAGGTTCAGGTCCAAATAGAATTGGTCAAGGAATTGAATTTGATTACTCTTGTGTGCACGGAGTTTTAGCCGCCAAAGAATGCGGTTATGAAACAATTATGATTAATTGTAATCCAGAAACGGTTTCTACTGATTTTGATACAGCTGATAAATTATATTTTGAACCTGTTTTTTGGGAACACATTTACGACATCATTCAGCATGAAAAACCTGAAGGAGTAATCGTACAATTAGGCGGACAAACTGCACTTAAATTAGCTGCAAAATTAGAACGCTACGGAATTAAAATTCTTGGAACAAGTTATGAAGCTTTAGATTTAGCGGAAGATCGTGGACGTTTTTCTAAAGTTTTAGAAGCAAACAATATTCCTTTTCCTAAATATGGAATTGTGCAAGATGCAGAACAAGCATTAGAACTATCCGATGAATTAGGTTTTCCTTTGTTGGTTCGACCTTCTTATGTTTTGGGTGGACAAAAAATGAAAATTGTCATCAATAAAGAAGAATTGGAACACCATGTTGTCGATATTATTGGTGAAATGGGTCAAAATCAAATTTTGTTAGATCATTTTATTGGCGGAGCAATTGAAGCAGAAGCAGATGCAATTTGCGATGGAGAAGATGTTTACATCATTGGAGTTATGCAGCACATCGAACCAGCAGGAATTCACTCTGGCGATTCTTATGCTTTACTTCCTCCATACAACTTAGGTGATTTCGTGATGCAACAAATTGAAGATATCACTAAAAAAATTGCCATTGAACTGAAAACTGTCGGCTTAATTAACATTCAGTTCGCTATAAAAGAAGATAAAGTTTATGTCATTGAGGCAAATCCTAGAGCTTCGCGAACAGTTCCTTTCATAGCCAAAGCATATGATGAACCTTATGTAAATTATGCAACAAAAATCATGTTGGGTCATTCGAAAGTGAAAGATTTTACTTTCAATCCTAGAAAAGAAGGTTATGCGATTAAGATTCCAGTTTTTTCTTATGAGAAATTTCCTGATGTAAAGAAAGAATTAGGTCCTGAAATGAAATCTACGGGAGAAGGAATTCGATTTATCAAAAACTTAAAAGATCCTTTCTTTACGAAGATTTATAACGAACGAAATATGCATTTATCTAAGTAATTTTAGCAATAAAAAATAAATTTTCACCCTCCTTAATCCTCCCTCAAGGGAGGAAGTTTTAAATATGACATTTATTTTAAGTATTCCTGGGCTTTTAAAAACTGTTCTGATTTTAATCGGAGTGTTTGTTGCTTTGCGCTTTTTAGGACAAATGATGATTGCAAAAAGAAATTTGGCAGAACAAAATGCGTTGAGGGAAAGAAAAGTACAATTAAGTAAAGAAAAAGCTTTTGTAGAGAAAAATACTGGGAAAATTTCTATATCTAAAAAAGCAGATCGATCGGCCGAAGATATTGAATTTGAGGAAGTTTGATTTTAAATAAAAAATCCCCAATTAAAAATAATTGAGGATTTTGAAATTTTATTTAGAACTTTTTATTTCTTAAAACTAATTGGTAAAACCATTTTAGATATCACTGGGTTCCCTTTAGCATCTTTTGCTGGAGTCCATTTTGGCATTTTAGATACAACATCTGTTGCACTTTTATCAAAATCTGCATCGATTCCTTTCAAAACTTTAACATCAGCAATTGATCCATCTGTCAAAATTTGGAACTCAACATATACTTTACCATCAATTTTTTTATTTTTAGGGTATTTTAAGTTTGTTTGAATGTACTTCATCAAGGCATCATTTCCAGTTGCATAACTTGCTTCAACACTTGGAGGATTAACTTGTTTTTCTGTTTGAGCAGAAAGATCTGCTCCGAAAAATAAAATTGATAAGGCGAAAAATATCTTTTTCATAATAACTATTTTTAAAATATTAAATAATAAAACAAATGTACTAAATATTATGCCAAAAAATTAGTAATAATAAATTAATTAAAAAATGACAAAAAATCTTAGCAATTCAATAATACAAATTAATTTAGAATACATTTCTTAACATAAACTTAATATTAGAAAAAAAATCTTATTTTTGTGGGAGAAAACTAAAACTTGTTTTATGAAAATATTTTCAATACTTATACTTTCAATTTCTTTTTGTTTGTTTTCTTCATGCAAAAAAGATGCTGGAGTGGGCGGAAAAGCTTCAATTTCTGGTAAAATTTGGTATCAAGAATGGAATTCAAATTTCACTACTTTACAATTAGAAAGAGAAGGTTATGATGAATATGTTTATATTCAATATGGTGAAGAAATATCGTATGGAGATAGAATAAAAACAAGCTACGATGGTCGTTTTGAATTCAATTACTTGAGACCAGGTAAATACAAAGTGTATTGTTATTCAAAAGACCCAAGTGACAAAGACAATGTCAATCCAGATGCTATGATGGTTGTTTTAGAGGAAATCGAAATTCTCGAAAAAGAACAAAAAATTGAATTAGATACCATGGTTGTACTAAATTAATTTTTAATTTTATACAATCTCAAAAAAATCAAAATGCTCAAATATTTTTATTCCCTAATTTTTATCTCTTTAACAATTGCTTGCTTTTCTCAATCAAAAGGGAAAATCAAAAAATATAAAATTAAAAGTGTTTCTGAAATTGTTGTCGATTCTACAAACAAATCTCACACTGAATCCGTAGTAAAATTTGATTCAAAAGCTAATATAATTTTTGAAGAACAGTTTTCTAAAAAAGGAAATTTAAAGAAAAAATACACCAAAAAGTTTAATAAATACAATGAAATTGAAGAACACATAATCTACAATGAAAAAAATGAAGTTTCTCAAATCATTAAAACAAGGTATAATTTAGATAAACCAATATTAATTTCTACTTCAAATTCTAAAGGGGAAATAATTGAAGAAATAGAAATAAAATACAATGGATTTGGTGAAAAAATTGAAGAAATTAAATTTGATTCTGAACACAAAGTAATCCAAAAATCCATTTTTGAATATGACAAAAAAGGTTTAAAAACTTCCAAAAACACTTTTGATGGATTAGGGAAATTAATAGAAACAAAAATGTATACTTACGAATACTAAAAATACAAATTAATCTTGAATTTAGAATTAGAAAACATATTAAATAAGTTTGAACCAATCGGTTTAAAGGAGATGGATCGCGTTTCATTAATGGATCGCATAGATTCTAAATATGTTTTTCACATTGAAGATTTGACTTCTTTATTGGATGAATTAAAAAAAGATTATGCCGTTTTAGATGTAAATGACACTAAAATTTCACAATACGAAACACTTTATTTTGATACACCACAATTTGATTTATACCACTTCCATCAACGTGGAAAATTCAATCGTTTCAAATTCAGAATTCGAAAATACGTTGAATCGAATTTGTTGTTTTTTGAAGTGAAATTTAAAAATAATAAGGGAAGAACCAAAAAAAATAGAATTGTAAACGAAAATTTTGACCTTGAAGGCAATGAGATTATTAATGACTTTTTACACAAAAATTCTCATTACGACATCAAACATTTGGAAGAAAAAATCTGGATAAATTATTCTCGAATCACACTTGTAAATCGAGAAATAGCAGAAAGAGTAACTATTGATATAAATTTGCATTTTATTCATAATGAAATAAATAAAACTTTAAAAGAATTTGTAATTGCTGAAGTAAAACAAGATAAAGCTGTAGATTCTCCTTTTGTAAAATTAATGCACAAATACCACATTCGAGAAGGATCAATCAGTAAATATTGCTTAGGAATAATGAATGTTTACCCAGAATTGAGGTCCAATAATTTCAAACCTTTTCAAAATAATTTAAAAAAAATCGTCAAAAACCACGAGAATTAATACTTTTGACAAATAAATTAAAAAATTAATTAAAATTATGTTTTTACCTCAATTAGTACTGGACACAACACTTTTCTCACAAGCTAATGTTTTAGAATTCGCTTTGAGATTGCTTGTAAATATGGTTTCATGTTTTGTTTTAGTACGATTCATATATTATCCAGTATATAAAAATCGTGAATTCTTTTTCACTTTTACTATTTTCAATTTACTTATTTTCTTAATCATATTCTTACTTCAAAAAGTAGAAATGAGCACTGGTGCTGGTTTTGGACTCTTTGCAGTTTTTTCTATGTTGCGTTATCGAACGGAAGGTTTATCGATGAAAGACATGACTTATTTGTTCCTTGTAATTGCTTTAGGATTTATTACTGCTGTTGGTCCAGGAGAATTTTGGCATGTGGCAATTATAAATACTGTAATTTTATTCCTGACCTATTTAATGGAAAGCAGCTTATTGCTGAAAAAAGAATTTTCAAAAATCATTCAGTATGAAAATATTGAATTAATAAAACCAGAACTTAGAAGTGAATTAATTGCAGATTTAGAAGCTCGTACAGGCTTAAAAATTAATCGAATCACAATCGATCGCATTGATTTTTTGCGTGATACAGCATTATTAACAGTGCATTACAACGATTAAAAGTTGAAAAAAATTAGATTTATATTTTTTTTAATAATCTCGTCAAACGGATTATTTGCCCAAACAAAAGATTTTGGTGTTTGGACAAATCTGTCTCTGGAAAAAAATCTAAGCACTCGATTGAATTTTACCTTGACCGAATCTGTTAGATTTGATGAGAATGCCTCACAATTGTCACAACATTTAACAAGCCTAAGTGGAAGCTACAAAATCACAAAAAAACTATCCTTTTCAACTACTTTGCGCTATGCTCAGAAATTTAAATACGATGAAAGCATCAATTTAAAGTCTCGTTTTCAAATTGGATTTCTTTACAAAATAAAGATTAAAAATTTAGGAATTAATTTAGAGGAACGATTTCAAAGTCAATTGACGAATGTTAAAAGAGCTGAAAATTGGGAAATTCCCTCCAATTATTTTAGATCAAGAATTACAATCAAATACGATTTAAAAAAGAAAATTGAACCATTCTTTTCAACAGAATTATTTTACAATGTAGGAATAAATTTTGATAATTTAAGAAGTCGATTAGGTATCGAGTATGAAATTGACAAATTCCAAAGTTTCAAAGTTTTCTATATGATTGACAAGGAATTCAATGTTAAAAATCCATCCACAAATTATATTTTGGGACTTGGATATAAATTCTCACTTTGAGTTTAAATAAAAAACATTACTTTTGTGAAAAAATAAAAATAACATGGCAAGTAAAAGAAAATTCAAAAGAGAACTAAATTACATGGTTTTTGACGTTATCGAAGAATGTTTTAGCGTTCAACTTTACGATGAGAAAAAAACAGAAGTTACAAATCAATTAATTGACGAAGTAATTGAATTTAGAAACACAATGACTGCAAAAGTTCATGCTTCTAAATCTAAAAAAGATTTTACTGCTTTAAATACAGAAGTTGAAGATGCAGCTGTAGATTTTATCCATAAAATTAATGGTTTACACTAAAAAGCATATTTAGAAAATAAATATTTTTAAAAAACGGGTTGAATTTCAATCCGTTTTTTTTATTTTAGCACTTTTAAATCAAAAAACTAACTTTATCATATGTTCCAAAAATATTACAAATCAATCATTATTGCTTTAGGTTTCATTATTTTTGGATCAATTATCCTATCAACGGGAGGAAAGTCACTTTTTTGGAACGCGATTTCAATGGCTGGCTTAATGATTTATTTTTGGATTTTTGAAGTTATTCCTATTTATTTAACAGCACTTTTTCCAATCATTTTAGCTGCTCCACTTGGTTTGCTTGATGTTGACGGTAAAGTTGATTCAAATATCTTAGCAAAATCTTATGGAAATAACATGATTTTTATTTTTCTTGGTGGATTTATGCTTGCTTTAGCTTTAGAAAAATGGAATATTCACCTTCAAATTGCCAGAGGTATTTTAAGAATTGTTGGTAATACTAAATCCAAAATTATTCTTGGGTTTCTTTTAAGTACTGGTTTATTAAGCATGTGGGTTTCAAATACAGCAACTGCTTTGATGCTTTTACCAATGGCTTTAGCCGTAATTAAATCTTTACCAAGTGAGGAACAAAATTCTCGTTTCTCTTTATTCCTTTTATTATCAATCGCCTACGGTTCAAGCATTGGTGGAATTGGAACAATAGTTGGTTCACCGCCAAATCTCCAAATGGCATCAATTTTATCAAATCAATTTAACATCGAAGTCGATTTTATACAGTGGTTCGTAATTGGATTTCCCCTATGCATATTGATGTTAGGATCCTGCTATTTGTTTTTTTATATCGCCTTAGGAAAAGAGAGAAATAAAAAAATCGACTCATTTTCTATGGAAAAAGAGCCTTGGACAAAAACACAATTTAAAGTTTTAGCAGTTTTTTTAGTTTTTGTAATTTTATGGTCATTCAAAGATTTAATTGCTTTAACTGGGATAACTTACAGCGATGAAAGTGTAGCAATTTTCGGAACCGTTTTACTTTTTTTAATACCTGTTGACAGAACAAAAAACTTAATTGAATGGTCTGACACCTCGAAATTGCCATGGGGAATTTTATTACTTTTTGGTGGAGGCTTAGCAATGGCGGACGCTTTAGCCAAAGGTGGAGTTATAAAATGGTTGTCAGAATCATTCGTTGATTTAAATAATTTTCCTTACTATTTGATTTTATTAATTTTAATTGCAAGTGCAGTTTTTGCAACGGAAGTAATTTCGAATTTAGCATTGGTTACAATTTTAATTCCAATTATTGGTGCCTTTGCAAACGAATACGGACACCCAATTATACAACTTTCTTTTGCTATAACTTTTGGTGCCAGTTTGGCATTTATGCTTCCAATCGGAACACCACCAAATGCAATTGCCTTTTCTTCAGGACACATTAAATTTAATCAAATGGCCAAGGTTGGATTTGTATTAAATATTATCAGTATTACACTAATATTTTTAGTTTCGTACTTTTTCTTGTAAAATGGTTTAAAATTTTAACACAATAGTTAAAATAGTTGAATTTTTTAATTTCGTTTAGCTAAATTCAGATTATGTTATATTTTTGTCAGACTTGAAGAAATAAATCTTACATAAAATTGATAAAATGAACGAAAAAACGGAAGAAATTATTGGTCGTATTGAAGCAAAATATAAAGCGATAGATCAAAATCCTGAAGTACATTTAGAAGGATTAGTTTGGGCAAAACCAATTACTTACTGGGATTACATTTTACCTGATGCACTTTTAAATCTTCAAGTTCAAAGAACAACAGAACCAGATGAAATGGTTTTTGTAATGTACCACCAAATCAATGAATTACTTTTCAAAATGATTTTATGGGAGATCAATCAAGTTGCTGATTCAGAAGAAATTTCAGCACCTTTTTTCACTGAAAAATTGAGAAGAATTAGCCGCTATTTCGATATGCTTTCCTCCTCGTTTGACATTATGGGAGACGGAATGGCGAAAGAACAATATATGAATTTTAGAAATACTTTGACACCAGCAAGTGGTTTTCAAAGTGCACAATACAGATTAATTGAATTTTCTTCAACAGAATTAATCAATTTAATTGATTATCGTTTTAGAGCAACAATTGACAGAAATACGCCATATGAACATGCTTTTGAACATTTATATTGGCAAGCTGCTGGAAAAAATCATGAAACAGGAAAAAAAAATACGATGTTGGTTTTCTTTGAGGAAAAATACAAAGCGGATTTTTTATTGAAAATGCAAAAGTATAACACAACAAACTTGTGGACTAAATTCAAACAATTGCCTGAAGAGGTGAAAAATGATGTTGAATTAATCAAAGCAATGCGTCATTATGATTATACTGTAAACGTAAAATGGGTAATGGCACATTACGAAGCAGCTGGAAAATATTTAGGTAAATCAGAAGCTACAGGCGGAAGCGATTGGAGAAAATACATGCATCCAAAATACCAAAGAAGAATTTTCTTTCCTGACTTATGGTCAAAAGAAGAATTAGATAATTGGGGTAATGAAGTTTGATTTACAGTTAATTAAGTGTTAAAAATCAATTTAGTTATAAACATTTTTTTTAATTAACATAAAAATATGTAACTTAGCGGTCAATTTGACGTTTAAATTACAAATGAAGTTACTTTTAAATATATTATTCTTTTCTGTTTCCTTGAGTTTTCTGGCTCAACAGGATAGTTTGCTTATTGAAAGAGAGCAACAATTGAAATTGTATTTGAATGATTTAAGATCTTCAAAAAACAACGAAGAGAAAAGCAAATCAAACGAAATTTTTAAGAAATATTTATCCGAAACCCTTTTAATGAGAGGCGTTTTAGATTATCCTTTT
>CAMBRH010000038.1 GCA_945870115.1 Chitinophaga pinensis
TTCTATCTTCCCAAGCCATTTCAATGATTCGATTTACATCTAATTCGTTCATGAAAATTAAACAAACTAGCTCGTAAAAAGTTTTTTAATTGTCAAGCAATTCTTCGTTTGATTCTTTTTTATCAAATGGATTGAAAAAGTATGAAAGAGCAGTAATTATCATTCCAACAATTAAAACAATTGGATTTAAAGGATTACTTGATATTTTTAGAATTAATCCTATAAAAATGACTACGGAACCAGCCCAAAAAATAATATTATTATCCGATTTTGAATCGTATTTAAAAGACAATAAATTCATTAAAAGCGCAATTCCTCCAACAACAATTATTCCAAATTTAGCATTGTATTTTGAAATAAAACCTTGAAAATAATTGGTAAAAACTCCTATGGCAAGAAAAAAGGCCAATGCAAAACAGATTGCTGCAATTTTTTTAAATATCATACTAAAATTTTTTTATTTAAGTTTTTCATTGTTTTTATGCCTATCAAAATCTCGTTTTGTTTTTTTTTCAAAATTCTTTTTCATCGCATCTTCTAAATCAATTCCTGTTTGGTTAGCAATACAAGTCAAAACAAATAAAACGTCAGCAAGTTCATCAGCTAAGTCTTTATTTTTATCCGAGTCCTTTTCGCTTTGTTCGCCATATCTTCTAGACATTATACGAGCAACTTCTCCAACTTCTTCTGTCAATATAGCCAGATTCGTCAATTCATTAAAATAGCGAACTCCATGTTCTTTTATCCATGAATCAACTATTTCTTGTGTTTCTTTTAATGTCATTTTTTAGTTTATAAAAAAAGCTGTCGGATGGTTCCAACAGCTTTTCAATTTGTTATAATAAAATATTAAAGTTTTATCCAATTAGCTCTAGAAATTTGATTTCCAGAAATTAAAACAATTTGATAAACTCCTTTATTGAAATTTATTGTTGAGATTTCAGTTGAGAAATTTCCTCCAACTTCAAATTTACTTTCATAAACAATTTTACCGTTGATGTCAGAAATTTTTAATTCATTCAATCCATTTTCTAAATTTTCAGTTGAAATAAAGAAATTATTTGTTCCAGGATTTGGGAAGATTTGAAGATTTGATTTTGAATTTTCACTAATTCCATTAACTAAATCTTGTCCATCGCAATCTTCGTCAATTCCATTGTTTGGAATTTCAATTGCATCTGGATTAACAAAACTGATGGTGTCATTACAATCTTCTATATTACCTGCAAATACATAGCCATTAGCTAAATAAAATTCATCAGCACCGCATTCGCATGGCAAGTTTTGATATGGACCCACACCAAATCCGTCACCATCAGAATCAACTTGATAGTCACAATGTGCCATTAAAAATCCACCGTCAATACCATCACAGTCTTCATCAATTCCATTTACGCAATTATCTTCTGGGGCACCGGGATATACATTCGCATCATCATCGTAACAATCGCTATTATCTAATGTATAACCAATTCCTGGATCATTACAAAAATCTCCTGCACTTCCAGCTCCAAAACCATCACCATCATTATCAATATAATAAACTGTAGTTGGTAAACCATCATTTATTGTTCCATCACAATCGTTGTCAAATTCATCGCATAATTCAGGTGCATTTGGATAAACAGTTGGCTCATCATCCATGCAATCACCTCCAACAGATGCTGCCAAAATAAAAGTATGTGTGCAACCAATTTGAAAATTTGCAGAATTACCATAGAAATCACCATCTACATCTTCATACCAAATTGTGTTTGGACTTAAATCAGATGCAATATCGCTACAATCTCCTCCAACTAAAACTGGATTTGTTAACGTTGAAGAACAACCTATTTCTGTGGTAGCATCATCCCCAAAACCATCATTATCATTGTCTTGATACCAAAGTGTATTTGGATTAATTGCTACATTTCCATCGTTACAATCATCACTATTTGTAACAGGATTTGGCAAAGTTGATGAACAACCTATTTCAAAATTTGCATCATTTCCGAATCCATCACCATCGTTATCACTATACCAGAAGGTATTTGGATTAATTGCTGCATTGTTATCATCACAATCAGTATTATTCAAAGAATATCCTCCTGGATTTGTGCATGCTTGAGTTGAAACACCTGTGCCATAACCATCACCGTCAGCGTCAACATAATAATCAACTGTACCCACAAATTGCTCATTTCCATAAAATTGCACATTGTCAATTCTAAACGCTGCTCCAGCAGAACCCATCTCTGTTAAATAAATTCTAAATTTAACATCTGCTAAAAGGGAAAAATTTGCTGGATTAAAAACAATTGTATCTGTTAACATTGAACTTGAAGTTGAAGATACGCCGGTTGCAATATCAACTGAATAATTATCAATACTCGAACGTAAATGCCAAGTTGGAGTTAAACCAGAAGGTGTATTTCTAAAATCAAAAATGATAGAATCCAGGTTTATTCTAAAGCAGCTAATTGTATGAATTCCGAATTGTATAAATTCACTTTCATTTACAATTGAAGTAGTATTCCAACTTTTTGTATTAAATACTTCTTGTGTACTTACACAAAATACATTTTGCATAGAAAAATTATCAAATTCACTATTTACCAAAGGAACAGTAACATTTGGACTTTGGTTAGGACAGGCACCTGTACCTGCAAATTCATAAATTCCCAAAAGTTGAGAATAAAGATTACAACTTGAAAGTAAAATCGAAAAAATTATAATTCTTTTCATAAAAATAGTAAGTTAAGTGAATTTTTAATTTTTTACCCAAGTAAATTTACTTGATTTATTATCAGTAGAGATTTCAACAATATACATTCCTGCATTTAGGCTTTCAGTATCTATAATAACTGAAGAAACATTTTTAAACGCTTTTTTGAATACACGCTTTCCGTCTGTTCCGAAAATTTTGACATTCAAATCTTCCATTTTAGAAGCAGTTTGAATTGTTAAATTATTTGTTCCTGGATTTGGAAAAATTGTTGCAGAAATAACATTTAATTCAGACAGAGAAACAAGCATGTCACTTCCATTACAATCTTCGTCTATACCGTTATTTGGAATTTCAGTTGCTCCAACATGGATATTGACATTTGTTTCATCACAATCGTCTGGGCCAGAGAAACCATCTCCATCAGAATCCACAGGAAGATTTACTAAATCTGCTCCATCGCAATCTTCATCAATTCCATTATTTGCTATCTCAGTTGCACCCAAATAAATACTTGCATTTGTGTCATCACAGTCATCTGGGCCTGAATAACCATCACCGTCATTATCAACTAAAACAGAACTTTCAATTGTACCTTTCAAAGTGACATCATCTACCCTCCACGTTCTTCCTGGTAAATCTATATCAAAAGCATATATTCTAAAAGTAACAGATGAAATGTTTGAGAAATTAGATGGAAACAAATTTCTATTTGTATCTAATTGATTGTCATCATCTCCAGAAAAAATATCAGTTGCATAAGAATCTAAACTACTTCTAACTGACCAACTTGCTGTCGAATTACTAATTCTTGATAAAAAAATTAATGAATCAAGATTTAAAACATTACCATTACTTGCTGATAATGTAAATTCATAATAACTTGTATCATTAAAAGTTAAAGACCAATTATCTGCATTAAATACATTACCTGTAACCACGCAATTTACTCCATTTTTAGTGAAATCTGAAAAAGTTCCGTTTGTTGGTTGACTCGTTACAATTGGATTTTGATTTGGACAAGCTCCAGTTCCTGTAAACTCATAAACTCCAAGAACTTGAGAATTTGCAAAAAAAGAAAAAATTGAAATGCTTAGTAGGGTAAAAAATCTTTTCATAAGTTAAATTTTATAATGTTTAGATTACAAAATTAGCAGAAAAAATGAATCCACCAAATAAAAACAAAACTAAAAATTAAAACCCTTGCACACCATTTACAGTTGTATATTTCAAAATATTCTTTTTATCTGGATAAATCCGAGCAAACGCTGATTGAAGAGCAATAGTACCTTCGTGAAAACCACATAAGATCAATTTTAATTTCCCTTCATACACATTTACATCACCAATTGCATAAATTCCAGGAATATTGGTTGAATAATCTAAAGTATTTACTTTAATTGCATTTTTTTCAATTTCTAATCCCCAATCTGCAATAGGTCCTAAACTTGGTTTTAAACCAAATAAGGGAATAAAATGATCCGTTTCAATTAAAATTTCACCTTGCGTTGCGTGATTTATTTTTACAGTTTCGATCTTGTTATTTCCTTCTAACCCAACAACTTCTGATTCAGTAATTAATTTTATAATTCCTTTATCCGCTAAATCAATAACTTTTTGTACTGAATCCAAATGTCCTCTAAATGAACTACTTCTGTGAACTAATACCACTTCTGAAGCAATTTTCTTTTCAGCCAAAAATATGGACCAATCCAAAGCAGAATCACCTCCACCAGCTATCACGCAGCGTTTTCCTCGATAAAACTCAGGATCTTTAATGATATATTCAACACCTTTGTCTTCAAAATCAGTGATATTAGCAATAGGTGGTTTTCTAGGTTCAAAAACACCCAATCCTCCTGCAATCATAACGATTGGAGCATGGTGTTTTGTTCCTTTAATTGTTGTTACAACAAATGTTCCATCTTCTAATTTATCAATTTCAGTTGCTGCTTCCCCTAACGTAAAACCTGGCTTAAATGGCGCGGCTTGTTTCATCAAGTTATCAACTAATTCTCCAGCTAAAACGCTTGGAAAACCAGGTATATCATATATAGGTTTTTTTGGATAAATTTCAGAACATTGGCCACCAGGCAAAGGAAGTGAATCAATTAAATGGCATTTTAATTTCAATAAGCCTGCTTCAAAAACTGCAAAAAGACCAACTGGGCCTGCACCAATAATTATTACGTCTGTTTCAATCATATTTTCTGAAATTTGGGTACAAAAGTACTTAACTTTTAGAATAACAACACTATTTACAGATTGTTTATTTAAATTTATTTTTTAAAAAATAGGACAAGAATGTAATTTTTTAAATTGTTATACTTAAATTTGAGAGATATTTTAAATAAGATATAAAAATAAATGGAGAATAAATTAGACTTAGAATTAAAAAAAAGTGCATATAAATATCACTTATTAATTGCCAAAGCAGGTTTAATTCTTAATCCACTTTTCGCATTGGTTGACTTATTTAATATTCCTGAGCATTTTTTAGATTTTTTATTTTTCAGATTAGGAGTAACATTTATTATTTTTATGACTATTTTAAATCGAAAACGATTTGAAAACTCACCCGAAACAATTGCTTTATTAGCTGTCACAGGAATCGCAATTCAAAATGCTTACATGTACAGTGTTATGAATGTTGCAGAAATTCAACAACATACTTTTTCATACATTGCAATGTTTATTGGTGCCGGGATGTTTTTTTTATGGAAAATACAGTATTCGATTTTCGTTGTTGGAATTTCACTTGTCGCTAATATCGTTTTCTTTTCAATTTTTGGTAAATTGCGATTTGATCAGGTTTTGACAAACGGTGGTTTACTTACTCTTTGTGTCGCTTTATTTACTATTTTATTGATTAATACGCGCACAAAATTAATTATTAAAGAAATAAAATCCCGTTTAGCATTAGCAGCAACAAATGAAAAATTGGAAGGTAAAAATGAAATTATTGAAAATCAAAATAACGATATAATTTCAAGTTTAAATTATGCGAAGCGCATCCAGCAAGCTATTTTACCCTCCAAAGAAAAAATAGATTCAATATTAAAGGATTATTTCATTTTATATCAACCTAAAGATATCGTAAGTGGTGATTTTTATTGGTTTTCACATGTGCAAACAACGCCTAAAAACAAGGAAGAATCTGAGAAAATTGTTGTTATAAGTGCTATTGATTGCACTGGACATGGAGTTCCTGGAGCCTTAATGAGTATTATTGGAAATACCATTTTAAATCAAAGTTTAACTATAAAGGATGTAAATACACCATCAGAGGCTTTAAATTATTTGAATTCAGAAATTGTTAAGAACTTAAATTCTATTAAAGACGGTATGGATATTGCCATTTGTGCTTTAAATTTGAATACGCTAAAATTACAATTTGCGGGTGCAAATAATCCATTATACCTAATTAGAAACGATGAATTAACAATTTATAAAGCAGATAAGCAGGCAATTGGAGGAGACTATGATTCTTCTGCTGAAAAATTATTTACTAATCAGGAAATACAGGTTCAAAAAGGGGATGCTATTTACATTTTCACAGATGGATATGCTGATCAATTTGGTGGTGAGGAGAGTTTTATTGGTGGTAAAAAATTCAAATACAATCGATTTAAAGATTTATTAATAAAAAACAATGCTCTTCCAATGGAAAAGCAAAAAGAAATTTTGTTAGAAGAACATCAAAAATGGAAAGGTGATTTGGAACAAGTGGACGATATTTTGGTAATTGGGATTAAAATTTAATGATCAGTTAAAAATTAAGAGTTTAGAATTAAAATAATAATTTAAAAATGAAGCAACTAAAGGAGATCCTTGGTATTGAACATTCAATCATTTTAGCACCCATGTTTTTAATTTCAAATGCTGAAATGACGATTAAGGCTTTAAAATCTGGAATCACAGCGGCAATTCCAGCTTTAAATTATCGAACTACAACTGAATTACGAGAAGCTATTAAAACTATAAAAAAGGAAACTAATAATCCTTTTGGAATCAATTTAATTGTAAATAAATCTAATTTTAAATTAGACGAACAACTACAAATTTGTTGTGAAGAAAAAGTTGCATTTATAATAACTTCCTTGGGATCCCCTGCGGAAACAATTAAAAAGGCACATGAAAATAATATCCTTGTTTTTTGTGATGTGACTGATTTAAAATACGCAAAAAAAGTGGAAAAATCTGGAGCCGATGGATTAATTGCAGTAAGCAAAGAAGCTGGAGGCCATGCTGGACATTTGAGTTTTTCAGAATTAATCAAGGATTTAAAAGCGAATTGTAATTTACCCATAATTTCTGCTGGTGGAGTTGGAAACAAGCATCTTTTTGAAGAAAGAATGAATTTAGGAATTGCAGGTGTTTCAATTGGTACAATTTTCATAGCTTCAAAAGAAAGTCCAGTCACAGAAGAATATAAAAAGGCTTGCATTGAGTATTCTGCAAAAGACATTGTCATGACGACAAAACTTTCAGGAACACCTTGCACAGTTATCAATACGCCTTACGTGCAAGAAATTGGAACAAATCAAACATGGTTTGAACGTTTTCTCAATAAAAATAAACGCTTAAAAAAGTGGTTTAAAGCATTAACATTTTTAAAGGGAATGAAAAGTTTGCAAAAAGCTGCATTTGGACAAACCTACAAAACAGTTTGGTGTGCTGGCCCCTCAATTGAATTTGTGCATGAAATTAAACCTATTTCAGAAATTGTAAAAGAATTAACAAACAGAAAAGAAAATAGAGATGGAACCAATAGTTAAATCAAACAAAAAGAAAAAAATCATAATAATTTTTAGTTTTTCTCTTCTTCTAATTTTAAGCCTGTTTATTTATTTCAGGTATTATTTTGTTTATAGCGAAGGAACACGTGTTGGGATTTTGTACAAATTTTCAAAAAAAGGGACAATGTTTAAAACTTATGAAGGTGAAATGGTTTTACCTGGATTAAAATTTAAAGCACAACAAAATTCCAATATCAGTTCAAATATGTTCTATTTTTCTGTTGATGATGAAAAAATTGCCAAAAAATTAATGGCAAATCAAGGAGCAGAAATCGAACTGCAGTATATCTATTTTAATCGACCATTACCATGGCGAGGAGATGCATACGAAAATGAAAAAGGTCAATATATTGTTACAGGAATAGTAAAAATTAAAAATACAAATCCCAATGGATACGGTTTGTAACGGATGAAGTTCTCAAAGTATATTTATTTTTTAACAAGTTTCATCTCCGTTTTTTGGCTGTGCTGGATGTACTCAAAAAACGAATTACCTGCTGATACTGCTGATGGTTTGATGCATTTTTACATTTCACAAGCTTCTTGGCATAATCCCAGTTTATTTTTAGACCATTGGGGTAAACCACTTTTTATTTTACTTTCTTCCCCATTTGCGCAGTTTGGCTTCAATGGAATGTTCTTTTTCAATTTACTTGTTTTCACAAGTATTTGCATTACAGCTTTTAAAATCTTTGTAAAATTAAACGTAAACTTACTTTTAGCTTCAATCTTCCCAATAGCTATGATTTTAATTGAAGATTTTTCAATTACTATTTTTGGGGGATTAACAGAACCACTTTTTAACCTATTTTTACTGATTTCTTTCTACTTTTTACTAGAAAAAAAATGGGTTTATTTTGCTCTGGCGGTTTCATTGTTACCCTATTTAAGGAGTGAAGGTCAATTAGTTTTTATTCTTGCACTTTTTTATTTAGTATATTTCAAAGAATTTAAAACACTTGCATTTTTAGTTATTTTCCCAATTGTTTACGGACTAGCTGGAATTTTAGTGTATTCCGATTTTTGGTGGTATTTTACAAAAAGTGCTTATTCCTATTCAAATAATATTTATGGAACAGGAGAATGGTCACATTATTTCACTTGTTATAAAAGTTATTTAGGAAATGTTGGTTTATATTTTTTCATAGTTTCAATTTGTGTAATTATTTTTTTGATTCTAAAAAGAAATTGGAAAAAACTTCAATTTCTTCAATTATTTTATGCTTACGGAATTTTTCTTGGAATCGTTTTATTTCATTCTTATTTATGGGCAAATGGAAAATATGGATCTTTAGGTTTAACAAGAATTGCAACACAAGGAATGCCAGTTTTCTTCATAATGGCGATTTACTATTCTGAACTAGTTTTTCAAAAAATGAATCTCAGATTGAAACACTCAATCTTCCTTTTAATAAGTTTTTTGTGTCTATTTTCACGTTTTAATTCGAAGAAAACATTCCCCTTAAAAGCTCAACTTTTTGAAAAACAAATATTGAATGCTGGAAAATATTTAAAAGAAAATTTAAACAATTTCAAAAAAATACATTATCATCATCCTTTGATTCCATACAAAATGGGCTTAAATCCATTAATAAACAAAAATAAACTTCAAATCTATTATGGTCAAAATATTGAACATGATTTTAATAACAGAATTAAAAAAGGTGATTTATTAATTTGGGATTCGAAATTTGGACCAGTTGAAGCTGGAATGCCATTGGAGAAAATATCAAATTTGAAACAACTGACATTAATTCAAGCTTTTACGTATTTTAAGGATACAAATAAGAACAATGGAGTTTTCATTTATCAATTTACAACAACTACAAAAGAAAATTTAAAAGAGTAGAAATAACAATTTTTAAAAAATATTATTAAGAAATCACACTTCAAATTCCTTTTAAACTAATTTTATTTCTGTTTATTTCCAATTTCTTATCAATTTCCAACTTCTTCAAAATTCGAGACATAACAACTCTTGAAGAATGTAAATCATCAGCAATTTCTTGATGCGTATTTGTAATTTCAAGTGTACCCAAAACTTTTGCTTTATCAGTGAGGTATTTCATTACTCGTTCTTCCATATTGTAAAAAGCCAAAGCATCAATCGCATCCAGCATTTCAGTGAATTTTGCTTCGTAACTTGCAAAAATAAAATTTCTCCAAGACTCATATTTTCCGAGCCAATCGAACGATTTTTCAATCGGAATGAACAATAATTTAGATTTTTCCTCGGTAATGGCTTTAATGCGACTCTTCTTTTTTCCCATACAACAGGACAAAGTCATGGTACAAGTATCACCAGCTTCCAAGTAATAAAGTAAAATTTCTTCACCATTTTTTTCTTCTCTCATTACTTTTACAGCGCCTTCAAGAATGAATGGAATGAAAGAAATTTGTTCATCCATTTCAATAATAATTTCATTTTCAGAAAAAGTCTTTATTACCTTATTCTTATTTATTTCTTGAATCAAATCGGTTTCAAATAAATAAGCAAACTCTTCAACAAACTCCATCGCACTTTTTTTTTGTAAAAATAAACATATCAATCATTGAAATATACATTTAAAAGAAATAAATATCTTTTTTAGAACTTTAATTACATTTTTGAAAATATTTATTGTAATTTTATGGAACTAAAACTTATAAAATGAAATTAATTATTACTTTATTATCTCTTCTTACATTCAGTTCTATTCTTTTGTCTCAGAACTTTATTGTAACAAAAAATACTTCAAAATCGATTGAACTAGAATTTAAAAACGAACAAAAAGCTTTTGAATTTACTACCATTGAAAATCAAAATTACATCGATTTTTCAAAATCATATAAAGTTACAACGCTTGAAAAAGGAAATCCTTGTTTGCCTTCATTTGGAGAAAGTTTTGTAATTCCAAATAAAGGAATTTCTGCGGTAAATTATACTTTCGATGAAATTTTAACTTTTGAAAATGTTTTAATCGCTCCTTCAAAAGGAAATTTGAAAAGAAATGTAAATCCTGCAGATATTGCTTATACTTTTGGTAATAGCTATTCAGAAAATGCTTTTTTTCCTAGTCAAATAGCAAAATTAAACGATCCATTTATCTTAAGAAGTATTCGTGGACAAGTTTTAACAATTGTTCCGTTTCAATACAATCCTGTAAGTAAAACATTAAAAGTTTACACCAATTTAAAAGTCAAAATCACTTTTGATTCAAAACAAACTGGTATAAATGAACTGAATGCTTCAGAAGTTTCTTTTTCTGATGCAAAATCATATCAAAACATTTTTGCAAATCAAATTTCAGTTTCAAAATATGCACAAGTCGAAGAAGATGGTGAATTATTAGTAATAACGACAGCAGAATATAAAGACTCCATCAAATCTTTATTGGATTGGAAACATCAAAAAGGAATAAAAGTTTCAATAAAAATATTAGACGCGTCGATTTCAACTGCATCTGAAGTTAAAACCTATATACAAGATTTTTATACAGTAAATCCACAATTAAAGTACATTTTATTGGTCGGCGATCATCAGCAAGTTCCATCCTATTCTTATGGAACATCACTTGATGGAGAAACTTTAACTTCAGACTCTTACTTTGGACAATTAACTGCAGACTATTATCCAGAGCTTTTCGTTGGCAGATTCTCAGGAAGTTCAAGTCAAATTACTGTTATGGTAAAACGTGGTTTGGAATATGAAAAAAATCCATTATCAGGAGATTGGATGACAAAAGCAATTGGATTGGGTTCGAGTCAAGGCGCAGGTTATGGAGATGATAATGAGGCTGATTGGCAACATTTAAGGGGAATAAAAAATCAATTAACAAACTTTGGTTATACTGAAGTATTTGAATTTTATGATGGTTCAAGAGGAGAAGGTGATGCAAATGGAAATCCAGTTTCATCGATTATTTCACCAGCCGTAAATGCTGGAATTGGCTTGTTTAATTATACTGGTCACGGAGACATCAATACATGTATTACTGGAAATTTTGGTTCTACACAAATAAATTTAGCAACAAACAATGGAAAATATCCATTTGTAATTTCAGTTGCTTGTAATAATGGAACTTTTATCAATGGTAATTGTATTTCTGAAACTTGGCTTCGAGCAACAGAAAACAATACGCCATCGGGAGCAATTGCTGCTTGCGGTTCTAGTATTTTAATGGCTTGGGCACCACCGATGCAAACGCAAGATGAATTAGCAAATTTAATTACAGAACAAGATGTTACGAATAAAAAATCAACTTTAGGAGGAATTTTCTACAATGCTCAAATGAGTATGTTGGAAAATTATCCACAAGATGGAGAAGAAGTTATGCAAACTTGGGTACTTTTTGGTGATCCAACAGTTGAATTTAGAAGTAAAGTTACGCAAAACTTAAACGTTTCTCATGTTGCTTCTACATTTGAATTAACGCAAGCTAATTTAGAGTTTTTCTCAGGAACTGAAGGTGCTTTGATTTCTTTAACACAAGATTCTATTTTCATTGGTAAAGCACTTATTAATGGTGGAATTTGTACAATTACAATTCCTGAATTAACAAATTTTGCTCCAATAACTGTTACTGCGACAAAACAAAATTATAAACCTTACAGTGGAACAATCAATTTATTGGAAAAGATAAATAGTATTTCTGAGTTGAAAAATTCAGGTTTTAGCGTTTATCCAAATCCTAGTTCTAAAGTAATTACAATTTCATCAACAGAAAAAAATAATTACACTTATATTTTGACTGACTTGAAAGGAAAAGTTATTTCATCAGAAATTATAAATCAATCAAAAATTAACAATTTAATTGATGTTTCAGCAATAGCAAATGGAATTTATACTTTGACTATATTAGAAGGTGAAAATGTATACAGAGAAAAAATAGTTGTTTCAAAATAAATCAGCGCATTCTTTTCCGACCAAACTTCCAATTGCAACTCCCATTCCGCCCATGCGGACACCAACTGCAATGGAATTTGATGTTTTCTTAACGATTGGTTTTTTGGTTTTTCCAACACCCATGATTCCAGACCAAAAGTAATCGATTTCAAAATTGGTGTTTGGAAGTATGATTTCTTTTAATTTTTGACTTAATTCATTTTTAATTAAATCTGTGTTCTTAAATTCTTCTGATGTTTCACCGTAAATATCTAAATTTCTTGCTCCTCCAAAAAGTATTCGATTGTTGATATTTCTAAAATAGTAATAACCTTTTTGGTAATGAAACGTTCCTTTTATATGCAAATTTTCAATTGGTTTTGTAATCAAAACTTGAGCTCTTGCAGGAAGAATATCTTCACTCGGCAAAAATTTCTGAGCAAAACCATTGACACAAATAGCTACATTTGAAGTAGTAATTTCTCCAATTGATGTTTTTACAGAAACTTGATTTTCTTCTTGTTGAATGTCCAAAACTTCTATTCCAGAAAGATTAAGGATATTATTTTCCACCAACAAGGAATGAAATTTTAGCATCATTTTCCCTGTGTCAATTTGACCTTCCAAATTATTATAAAAACTCGTTTTTATTCCTCCTAATTGAAACTTTGAGTTAATGTTTTTATCCTCAGAGTAGACATTTGTATGCTTTGAGATTACATTCAATTTTTCATTTAAGTAATCAATTTTACCTAAATAATCTTTGCAATCTTCATTATTAACTTGACTATCAATCAAATCCCAAGAACCATTTTGTTGAAAATCCATATTCTTTTCACCAATCAATTCTTTCAAATAAACTAAACCTTCCCAACGTTTTTGAACTGTTGCCCAAACCTCATTTTCTGGCATTGTAGATAAATCATCAACCAATTCTGTCACACTTCCAAAACAAGCAAATCCAGCATTTTTTGTACTTGCTCCCATTGGAAGAAAACCTCTTTCCAAAACTAAAATTTTTGCTTCTGGAAATTTTTTCCGGAGATGAATGGCTGCGCTACACCCAACAATTCCGGCTCCAACAATTAAAAAATCGATGTTTTGAAAATACGTTTCTCTTTCCCAAAAACTTAATTGATTGATTGACAACATACTTAAAAACCTTTTAAATCAATTACATTTCCATCAATTAAAGTGGCTATTTTACCCATCTTTTTTTGAATCACTTTAAAATGATGCATATCTTCTGGGGAAATCAAAGAAATCGCTTCTCCTGGCTCTTCTGCCCTACCCGTCCTTCCAATTCTATGAATAAAGTCTTTTGGTGAACGAGGTAATTCATAATTAATCACGTAAGGTAAAAATTTAATGTCAATTCCTCTAGCAATGATATCAGTTGCAACCAATACACGAATTTTTCCAGCTTTGAATGCATTTAATGCTCGAATTCTAGCTTCTTGCCCTTTTTTACTATGCATAGCAAAGGCTTCGATTCCATTTTTTGTTAATTTTTCCACAACTGCATCAGCTCTGTGAACGGAAGAAACAAATACTAAAACCTGCTCAATACTTTCATTTTTAATAATGTAACGCAATAAAGGACCTTTTTTTTCTTCTGAAATTAAATATGCAAATTGTCTAATTAAGTCTAAATTTTTGGCTTCTTCTTCAACTTTTATTACTACAGGATTTTTAAGTAAATTCTTATTAATACTTTCTAAATCAGCGCTTAAAGTTGCAGAAAATAAAAGGTTTTGTCGCTTTAAAGGAAGTAAAGCTAAAATCTTATTTACTTCTTCTTGGAAACCAAGATTAAGCATTTTATCAGCCTCATCCAATACTAAAATTTGCAATTCTGAAAGGGAAAGTGCTTTGGATGAAATCAATTCCAATAATCTTCCTGGAGTTGCAACAACAATTTCCACGCCTTGTAAAGCAATCATTTGTGGATTTATTGAAACTCCTCCATAAACTGCTTTTGATTTTAATTTAGTTGGTAAATTATTACTAAATAGTTGAAAAACTTCATTTACTTGAATCGCCAATTCTCTTGTGGGAACTAGAACTAAGGCTTTTACATGTCTATTTTTAGATTCTTTTTGACCTTGGAATAGTTGTAAAATTGGTAAAACGAAACTTGCAGTTTTTCCCGAACCTGTTTGAGCAATACCCAAAATATCTTTTCCTTCTAAAATAGCTGGAATTGCTTCTTTTTGAATTGGAAAAGGATTGGAATAATTTTGTTTTGCTAAAGTTTCTTGTAATTCTTTTGCTAAACCAAGTTTTGAAAATGGCATAAATTGTTTTTGTTTTTATTGAAAGTTTACACAAAGATACGAAATTAATGAAAATGCTAAAAAAGCTAAATTCATAAAATGAACCAACTAAAAACAAAGTAGCTCATTAAATAATTTTTTTCCTTGAGCATTAATTCTGAATTTTATCAATATTCATTAACATTACAACTTTTTCATCGATAAAAAAATCAATTTAGCATTTAAACTAAACCCTTTTTAAGCTAATATTTAATTTAGATAAACTTATAATTAGTAATTTAACTTTGCTATAACGAACAAAAACAACTTATGTTAATCAAGATAATAATTGGTTTTTTAATACTTCTTTCTTCTGCAAATTTTGTTATTTGTCAACCATATAATTTTTATCGAGGAAATTTACATGCTCATTCATCCTATTCAGACGGAAATACGGAACTAAGTTTAAATTATTATACACCAGCTGACAATTTTGAATATGCCAACAATTCTCTTCATTTTGATTTTTTGGGTATTTCAGAGCACAATCACAATACTGCAGGAATGGTTCTCGCAAATTATGCAAATGGCTTATCGCAGGCAGCTGGAGCTACTACACCTTCATTTTTAGCTGTTTACGGAATGGAATGGGGAACAATTTCTGCTGGTGGACATGTTATAATTTATGGAGTTGACAGTTTGATGGGTTGGGAACCAGGCAATTTTCAAATTTCGACTCCAAAAACTGATTATGATGGCTTATTTACACAATTAGCAAATCGTCCTAATTCATTTTCATATTTAGCACATCCAAACAATACGGATTATAATAGCATTTTTACCTCAATTTACAAAAGTGATAATGATAAAGCTATTGTCGGAATTGCAATTGAGAGTGGGCCCGCGAATTCTACAAATGACACTTATTCAAATCCAGCCGCAGTTTCTGGATCTTATTATTTGCGCTTCAAAGAATTGCTTGCCAAAGGTTATCATGTTGGTCCAATTGTAGATCACGATAATCACAACACTAATTTTGGTAGAACAACAGAAAGTCGGTTAGTTATTTTGGCAAATAGCTTGACAAAACCCAATCTATTTGATGCAATGAAACAAAGACGGTTTTTTGCCTCTGACGATTGGAATGTTGAAGTAAATTTTACAATAAATAATTCAATTTATATGGGATCAATTGCTTCTAGAGCATCAAATCCAACCTTTAATATTTCTGTGGTAGATCCAGACCTTGGAGACAATATTGATTACATCAGAATTAGATATGCAATTCAAGCTGGAGGCAATACTGCACCACCAATATTAAGCTCTGCGACAATTTCTACGTTAAATTACACTCATTCAATAGCGAATTTAGATACATATTATTACTTCCTAGAAATTCGACAATTAGATGGAGATATGATTTATACAGCTCCAATTTGGTATACGAAAAATTTAGCTTTACCAATTGAAATAACTAGTTTTACTGCTATAAACAATGAATTAGAAAAAACAATTGACGTAAGTTGGGAAACCGCATCAGAACAAAACTCAGATTATTTTCAATTAGAGACATCTGTGGATAACATAACTTGGAAAGAAATTGCAATAATTAAAGCACAAGGAAATTCCTCGACGAATTCACTTTATAGTTTTACTGATAGGAATCCAGAAACGGGCTTGAATTATTACAGATTAAATGAGTATGATTTAGATGGATCAACGCGTGATATTAGGATTACATCTGCGTTATTTAATAAAAGTGATTTATTTGAAATTTATCCAAACCCAGCAATAAAGCATATTTGCATTAATCAATATGGTAAACAAAGTTTTGATACGTTCGCCATTATTTCTTCAAATGGTAGTAAAATACGAGAAGATAAAATGGAAGAAAAAATTACATTTATTGAC
>CAMBRH010000039.1 GCA_945870115.1 Chitinophaga pinensis
GTAGCTTGAGAACTTGGTTCCGTAGCTGAAGTTCCACCAATACCATATAAATTTACTACATAAGTAGCCTCATCTGAATCATCACTTGTAATTGTTAAGATTGCATTGTGAGTTCCAGTTACTGTTGGTAAAAAGTCAATCACTAAATTTGATTGTGAAAGAGCATTTATTCCACTTGGTGTTGTCGAAATTGTAAAATTTGAAGCATCTGCACCAGAAATCACAGCATTTGAAACATTTAAAGTGTTAACTGTACCTTCATTTTGAATTACCAAAGTTAAAGGAGAAGAAAGACCAACTGCAGAAGCAATATAGGCTGTTCCACCACTTGGAACTCTATCTGTACCACTTTCAACATCTATTTCTTGACTAGGTCCAGCAGTCGGTAAAGCAATACTGATATTATCTAAACCTACATTTCCAGTCGTTTTTGTAGTAAAATTAAAACGAATAAAACGTGAAGTAGCTAATGGTGTATTTGTCATTGGTGAATATGTACCTGATGCCAAAGATGTAATTGTGCCTAAAGTTGTGTAAGTAGAGCCATTAACTGATTCTTCAATAGTAAAAGTACCTACCCAAGTTGATCCAGTAGGAGGGTTTCCAGTGATGTCATAACTTAAAATACCAGGTGATTCAGCAAATTCAATAGTAATCATGTCACCTTGTGTATCAAATCGATGAGCTGGTAATGGATTTCCAGAACCTGTGTAAGTTGTAGTTCCTGAAATCGACCAACCTGTTGGAGGTGTTCCAGAACTATCCCAATTTGTTGGCAAAATAGCCTGACCAAATAATGTTACCATTGAAAACAATGAAACACCTAAAAGTGTGATTTTTTTCATAATTTATTTTGTGTTTTTCTTTTTTTTTTTTAAACTAAAGATTAAATTCCTATTTTCAAACCAACATTAAATCTTCTACCCATTCCAACAAAAACAGCTGCAGAATAAGCATCAAATCCTGTCCCGTTTTGGGCATCGGTTATGTAATAAGCATTAAGTATATTCATTACACCGGCACTTAAACCAAATTTAACTTTTTTGTATTTGAAGTCATATCCAAAATTAAAATCCATCAATGCATAACTTGGCATTTTCCAAGATTCTCTGTTTGCATTTAAACCAGACAAAGTTGTAGGGTCAAAGTTCGCATAATTTTTAGTGAAGTAAGTATATCTTAATTTAACATATAAATCTTTGATGATTTCATATCTTAAACTACTTCCAATTTGAATTTGTGCTGCATCTCCAACGTGCACATTTTTAGCACTAAAACTAAAGGTATCAACAACATTTCCATCTTGATCCACAATATTACCTGAGTTATTAGAGATTGTTTTCCAATCTCCAAAAGAAGCTAAACCTTCAAAGTCAATTTTAGGTGTAATTTTATATATAAAGTCTAGCTCTAATCCCATGTGAAGGGCATCTAAACCATTAATATTGTAATAATCTCCATCAGCAGTTGTATATGCGCTACTTGGTGGTTTATTTTTCCATAAAGTATAGTATGCATTTACATTAGAAGCGAATTTTTTGCTTTTAAAACCATATCCTAATTCAACTGATGAAACTTTTTGATTTTTAATTTCTAAAAATTCTCTGTTATTGTTGTCAAAAACTGTATTCATTTTTGGAGCGATATTTAAATAACCAATGTTCATGAAAATATTATTTTTTTCATCTAGGTTATAATTTGCTCCACCTTTAATTGTTGAACCTAAATACCATTTTTGATCTGTAGTTGCGAACCTAGCCTCTGCTGAATTTATGGTATATTTATTCCCATTATAATCAACAGTATCGCCAAATCCAACTGCTTGAATCATTGTAGTATCTGCAAATACTAAATCTTTATTTTTGAAATAATCAACTCTTTTGTAACCTGTTTCTGACATAGATCCAGTTAAAAATGTACTCCAAGAATTTTTCTTATATTCGATTTGCGCAAATGCACCACCCCATAAAACTGTTGCGTCGTTATAATAGGCTACTGTATCACCTTCTCTTTTCATACCATAACTAGTATTGCCCATTCCAAAAGCTTGGTTTTGATTTGAATTATCAATAGCATAATCTCCACCAAATAAATCATATACTTTCATGTAATGCATACCTTTGTAGTATCTTGCATCAATTCCATAAAGTGTTGAAATATTATCATTAATTTTATAAGTTAAAGTAGATAAAATACCAAACCATTTGTGGTTATTCATAGATGCTCTTAAATAATTTGTTGAAACATATTCATTTGTACTATATAAAGGTGAAATGTTAAATGTATCGTTTTTATCAAAAGTTGATTGAATATCAAGTAGTCCATTAATTGAATCTCTGTTATAAATTGTATTTTTAAAACCGGTTCCTCCACCATTTCCAAATGAGGCATACGCTACATTTGAAACATTTAGCTTTGAGTTAGGAGCCCAAAAGTGAGTAAAGTTTAATTGAGGTTTGTGGAAGAAATTTACTCTTTCATTGTATACATCTCCGTTTAACATACCTGAATTTGGATTATATCTAATTCCTCTTTCACCAATAGTTTGCGTTGTGTATTGTGCATTACTAATTAAAGAAAGAGAATCAAGCGCATGTCTGTAATCAATTCCTACTTTTTCAGCTAATTTTTGATCTATAACTGCAATCGGTAATCTTAATGTTCTTTGACCATGTGATTGTGGTGCTCCATTAATTCCGAAAGTTAAAGTATGCTTGTTAAAACGCTTCTGAACTTTCAAAAAATATGAATAAGCATCATCAAAAGTTGCATCTGCATAACTTGAACCCCATTTTCTTGAGCCAGCAACACTGAAACCCCATTTTCCTTTTAGCATTCCTGAGTTGTAGCCAAAAGATGTTTTGAAAAGCCCGTAATTATTAACTTCTTGTTTAACTCCAGCACTCATTTTAGAATCAATTCCTTTGGTAATAATATTCATTGTTCCACCAACTGAAACGATTGCTAACTTTGAAGCACCTAAACCTCTTTGAACTTGCATCGTTCTCGTTATATCTCCAATACCATCCCAGTTACTCCAGTAAACCTGGCCATTTTCCATGTCATTTACCGGAACACCGTCAACTAAAACTGCAATATTTCTTTGATCAAATCCACGAATTGAAACACGTGCATCTCCAACTCCTCCTCCTGATTCAGTAGCATAAGCTCCTGGAGTTGAATTTAAAATCATTGGTAAATCTCTTGTTCCTAGATCTTCACTAATTTTTTTGGCAGATAAATCAGAAAAAGCAACAGGAGTTTCACGTATTTTTGCAATTTTACCTTCTACTTGAACTTCGTCAACTTCTTTAACTTCATTTTCCATCAATATTTTTAACGCAGCAATATTGTCTGTGGCAGTTACTTTTATTGTTTGAGTTATATATCCTACAAAAGTAATTTTTAGTTCGTAAGTCAACCCTTTTTCAACATTGATAGAGAAATTTCCGTCAAAATCAGAAATAGCACCTTTGTTTGGAGCGTACATAACCTTAGCTCCAACAATTGGTGCTTTGGTTTCTGAATCAGAAATATTTCCCTTAATTGCAAGTTGTTGACCAAAGCTTGTAATTGAAAGTAATAAAAAAGTAATTAGAATGAGTTTCATTTCAAAAAAAAATTATAGTTTTGGATTTAAAAAAAAACGAGCAATTAATATGGATTAATTGCTCGTTACTATTTTAGAAAAAATTATTCTAAGATTAATTGCTTAGTGCTGATGTTATTTTTCGAATCAGTAATTTGTATGATATAAATTCCTCTTTCTAAATTTTTAACATTTAAACTTGCGAAATTTAATTTTTCATCATTGTTTTTAGATAAAACAATTTTCCCTAAAACATTGATAATGTTAATTGATGTAAAAGTTGCGTTTGTTGTGATTGTAACCAATTCTTTTGCAGGATTAGGAAATACGTTGAATTCAGCTGAATTATTAACTTCTTTTAATCCAACAACACAATTGCATGAATGAATTCCTAAGTTTGTCCAAGTATCTTTTGGTAAAGAATCCCATTCAGATGTAACAATAAAAGTAGTTGGATTAGCAGTTACTCCTCCAGTAACAGCGAATTTTCTTTGTAATGAATGGTCTTTTGTCCACCAAGCTCCAGCAGAACCATCGTAAGGGAATTCATCGCTCCAGCTTTGAGAACTTGCAATTGATGCATCACCTGATTTCCCTAAAATGTCAATCATTACTCCATTCTTTTTCAAAACAATAGCATCATTTCCATTCATATAAGTTGGCGCAGGATATACTCCATCAAGTTGATCTGCAAATAATTGTAAAGCTGGCGAAACAGCTGGTGAAGATGCATTTCCAGTTGTTTGACCATTAACAATAACAAAAGTTTGTCCTGCTCCAATAACACCTGTCAAAGCTGTAGTACCACCTGCAACAGCATCTGCAGCACCATTTGAATGTCTTTCAATAGTATAACCACTTAAATTAATTGGTGAGGAAGTTGGATTATATAATTCCAATGCTTTGTCGTTTCCTGATCCCTCAACATATTCAGAGATAAAAATTTCTGTACAGTTTTGCCCGAAAGCTGCTCCAACTGTTAATAAACTTGCAAAAAGTAATGTTTTTTTCATACGTTTGAATTTTAATTTATTTTAGATTTTTTATTTGTTAGACATTTTCATAAACGTTTCAAAAAATTAAAGGTTTGAAATATTTACAAAAAAAAGTTTTTTCATCGTTAAATATTTTTTTAATGGTTTCAAATTTTAATCAATTAATAGATTGCAAAATTATCAAGGATGACATTAAAAAAGTTGAGCAAATATATGACTATTATTTCTAATAAAAAATATTTTATGTTAACAAAAAATAAACTTTTTGTTGCAAAATCCATTTAGCATTTAATTATTATTTAACTTTAACCCATTAAATATTTCAATTTAAAAACTATATAAAATTTAATCATGTTAAAATTAATTTTCATTTTCACCATTGTTTACTCATGTTTATTCAGTTTTTCACAAGAAAAAATTAATAACAAAATCAACAACGAATTAACAGTTGAAAGTATTTGGAAAAATTATGAATTTTATCCGAAAAGTTTTTCTGGGTTCAATAGTATGAAAGATGGAGAACATTTTACAAAAATAAATGATTCTGACAAAGGTTTTTCTATCACAAAACACCGATTTGATAATTATGCTGGGGAAGGCGTAGAGATTGTTTCACGAGAAAATTTACTTTTTCAAGGTCAATTTATCACGGTTGATGAATATGAATTTAATGCGGATGAAACAAAATTGCTAATCACAACAAATTCTCAAAGTGTATATAGAAGAAGTTATTTTGCAGATTTTTTCATTTTAGATTTAAAAACCAAGAAATTGTCGATTCTCGATGACAAAAGAGAAAGTAAAACTTTGGCAGAATTTTCTCCAGATGGAACAAAAATCGCTTATATTTCTGAAAATAATATTTTTGTGAAAGATTTGATTACAGGAAAATATACTCAAATAACGTCCGACGGAAAAAGAAATGAAATTATTAACGGAACAACTGATTGGGTTTATGAAGAGGAATTTTCAATTACAAAAGGGTTTAGTTGGTCGCCAGATGGCAAACAAATTGCTTATCTCAAATTTGACGAGCGTTTTGTGAAAGAATTTCAAATGGCATTTTATGGAACACTTTATCCTTTTGAGTATAAATTCAAATATCCAAAAGCTGGAGAAGATAATTCTAAAGTTACAGCTTACATTTATCAATTAAAAAGTAAAAAAAGTCAAGTTTTAGATTTGGGTCAATACGAATATATCCCAAGAATGAAATGGTCTTCAACAAGCAATCAATTGATTTTACAAACTTTAAACAGACATCAAAACCACTTGAAGTATTTTTTGGTTGACGCAAACGGAAAGAAACTTAGTTCAAAAATGTTTTTCGAAGAAAAATCTGACACGTATGTTGAAATTGATGATAATTTATTAATTCTAAAAGATGGGAAATCCTTATTAAGAACAAGTGAATCCTCAGGATTTAATCACATTCATTTAGTTAATTTTGATGGAACTACCAGACAAATTACAAATGGAAATTTTGATGTAATTGAATTTTCAGGAATTAATGAAGAATCGAATACCATATTTTATGCAGCTGCTGAAAAAAGTGCTATATATAAAGGTATCTATAAAATAAATTTAGATGGGACGCAAAAAACAGCGATAAGTAAAGAAACGGGGTACAATAATGCTGACTTTTCTCAAGGTATGAAATATTTCATGAAAATAAGTTCCGATGCAAACACACCAAATACTTTTTCATTGTGTGATGCAAACGGCAAAGAGTTATCTATTCTCGAAAACAATGATAAATTAAAAGCAAAATTGCTGAGTTCGAATTTTTCTAAAAAGGAGTTTTTGCAAGTACAAGGGAAAGAAGGACTTTTAAATGCTTGGATGATAAAACCTGCGAATTTTGATGCGACAAAAAAATATCCCGTTTACATCAATATTTATGGGGGGCCAGGATCAAATACAGTGACGGATGATTACGATGGTAACGATTATATTTATCATCAATTATTGGCTCAAAAAGGCTACATTGTTTTTAGTGTTGATCCTCGAGGAACAATGTTTCAGGGTACGAAATTTAAGAAGTCAACTTATTTACAAATGGGAAAATTAGAAACGGAAGATTTTATTTCAGTTGCTAAAGAGTTAGGAAAATTAGCTTATGTTGATGCTTCAAGAATAGGAATACAAGGTTGGAGTTATGGCGGTTACATGACTTCTTTAGCAATGACAAAAGGAGCTGAGGTATTTAAAATGGGAATTGCAGTTGCTCCAGTGACAAATTGGAGGTATTATGATAATATTTACACAGAGCGTTTTATGCGAACTCCTCAAGAAAATGCAAAAGGTTATGATGATAATTCTCCTATAAATTTTGTGAATAACATCAAAGGAAAATATTTTATTATTCACGGTTCAGCTGATGACAATGTTCATTTTCAAAATACGATGGAAATGATTACTGCCTTAACAAATGCAAATATCCAATTTGATCAGTTCATTTATCCTGACAAAAACCATGGAATTTATGGTGGGAATACTAGAAACCATTTATTTAATATGATGTTGAATTACACTTTAAAGAATTTGTAATTTCTTTAAAAAGGTATTTATCGGCAATAATTGTTTATTAATACTCGCTTTTTGGCTTTTGAAAGTTTTATTTTTCAGGACACTTATTTTTTGTTTTAATTTTAACGAAAAATAATTTAAAAAAATGTTTTGAAATTAAAATTCTTTACTAATTTTAGTGCCGATATATAATAAATGATAATTTAGTTAAAGAAAATGGGCGAAACAGCTAAAATTGAACTAGAAGGAAAAATCTACGAATTTCCAGTAATAGAAGGGACAGAAAATGAAAAAGCAATAGACATCAGTAAATTAAGAGATGTTACAGGTTATATTACTTTAGATACAGGTTATAAAAATACTGGGGCAACTAAAAGTGCCATAACATTTCTTGACGGAGAAGAAGGAATTTTAAAATATCGTGGATATCCGATTGAGCAATTAGCTGAAAAAGCAACATTTTTAGAGGTAGCATATTTATTGATTTATGGTGATTTACCATCTAAAGCTCAATTAGACGGTTTTAATTCAGATATTTCAAACCATACTTTGGTTCATGAAGATGTAAAACAATTTTTTGAAGCTTATCCAGCGAAGGCTCATCCAATGGGTGTTTTGTCATCAATTATTTGTTCATTATCAACTTTTTACCCTGAATCTTTAGACCCTAATAGAAGTCCTGAAGCTAAAAATTTAACAATTTTACGCTTGTTAGGAAAACTTCCAACTTTGGCTGCATGGTCATATAAAAATGCAATGCGTCATCCATTTATGTATCCAAAAAATGATTACAATTATTGTGAGAATTTTTTACACATGATGTTTGCACTTCCAACAAAAGAAACTGAAATTGATTCTGTTGTTGTTGATGCTTTAAATAAATTATTGATTTTACATGCTGATCACGAGCAAAATTGTTCTACTTCTACAGTAAGAATTGTTGGTTCTTCTCAAGCAAATTTATATGCAACAATTTCTGCTGGAATCGCTGCACTTTGGGGTCCACTTCATGGAGGTGCAAATCAAGCTGTTATCGAAATGTTAGAAAAAATTCACAACGATGGTGGTGATGTTGATAAATGGGTTTTAAAAGCGAAAGATAAAGAAGATTCTTTCCGTTTAATGGGCTTTGGACACAGAGTTTACAAAAATTTTGATCCTAGAGCAACAATTATCAAAAAAGCGTGTGATGATGTTTTGGAAAAATTAAAAATTAATGATCCTTATTTAGCAATTGCTAAAAAATTAGAAAAAGTTGCTTTAGAAGATGAATATTTCAAATCTAGAAACTTATATCCAAATGTAGATTTCTATTCTGGAATTATTTACAGATCTTTAGGAATTCCTACTGAAATGTTTACTGTTATGTTTGCAATAGGTCGCCTTCCTGGTTGGATTGCACAATGGAAAGAAATGACTGAAAATAACGAACCAATTGGTCGTCCAAGACAAATTTACACAGGACATGTTTTGAGAAATTATGTTCCTGTAGAAGAAAGATAAATAAAAGCAAATTTTAATTTTTTATTTTGTCGTTACTTTTAGTTTTAAATTTATCATTAGCCAATGCTAACTTAAAATTTAAAACTTTAAAAGTGCCTAAAACTCAAAAATAAAATTCACTTTTGAAAAGTGAATTTGCATGAAATATAAATGAAATAAAAGGGTTGAATTATATTCAATCCTTTTTTATTTCTAAAAATTGAAGTTTTCATCTTAAAAAGACGTTTTTATCAATCAAAAATGTATTTTTGTATAAAATATGTAAAAATTGAATTTTCAAAGTCAAATATCAATCGTTGTTCCACTTTATAATGAAGTTGAATCTTTGCCAGAATTACATCGTTGGATAAAAGAAGTTCTAACAACAAATAATCTATCTTACGAAGTTGTTTTTATTGATGACGGAAGCAAAGATGGTTCTTGGAAAATAGTTGAAGAATTGAAACAACAAGATTCAAACGTTCGTGGAATAAAATTCCAGCGAAATTATGGTAAATCTGCGGCTTTACAAAAAGGTTTTGAATTGGCTTCTGGAAGAGTTGTAATTACAATGGATGCTGATTTACAAGATAGTCCAGAAGAATTACCAGAACTTTACAGAATGATTGTTGAGGATGATTTTGATGTTGTTTCCGGTTGGAAAAAGAAAAGATATGATCCAATAACAAAAACAATTCCTACAAAATTATATAATTGGGCTGCGAGAAAATTAACAGGTATTTATTTACATGATTTTAATTGTGGATTAAAAGCCTACAAAAATGAGGTTGTTAAAAGCATTGAACTTTATGGCGATATGCATAGGTACATTCCACCACTTGCAAAATTCGCAGGTTTTTCAAAAATTGGTGAAAAAGTAGTTATACATCAAGCAAGAAAATACGGCACGACAAAATTTGGGATGAACCGTTTTTTAAATGGCCCACTCGATTTATTGTCTGTTGTTTTCATGGGGAAATTTGGTAAAAAGCCAATGCATTTTTTTGGAGCTTTAGGTGCTTTGATGTTTGTAATTGGTTTTGGATTGTTCTTTTATTTAGCTATTGACAAATTATTCATTGAGACAACTGGAAAATTATTGTCACAAAGGACAGAATTTTTTATTGCATTAGTTTGCATGGTTTTAGGTGTGCAATTTTTCTTAGCAGGATTTATTGCAGAATTAATTGGGAGAAATTCTTCATCCAGAAATTCGTACTTAATCGAAAAAGAAATCTAAAAGCCTTTTTTAAAAATTCGATTTTACAATTTTTTTTAAAATTATGTGGACAAAAGAAATAGATTCAACTTGGACTTTATTTTTAGATCGAGATGGTGTAATCAATGAACGAAAAATTGGCGGATACATTCAATCAATTGAAGAATTTAAGTTTTTAGATAAAGTAGAAGAATCAATTGCTTTTTTTTCAAGTATTTTTGGATATATTTTTGTTGTAACAAATCAACAAGGAATTGGAAAAGGGTTAATGAAAGAATGTAACCTTTTGGATATTCACCGTTATATGTGCGACAAAATTGAAGAAAAAGGGGGGAAGATTACTTCATGTTATTTTGCTCCGGAATTAAAGTCTCAAGAAAACAATCTTAGAAAACCAAATCCTGGAATGGGATTAGTAGCTAAAAAGGATTTTCCTGAAATTAATTTTGAAAAATCAATAATGGTTGGTGATACAGATTCTGATATTTTATTTGGCAAGAATCTTGGTATGAAAACTGTAAGGATTAGAACACATGAAGAAATTAACATTGAAGCAGATTTAACTGTTGAGAATTTATATAATTTAAAAGAAATATGGGAAAAAGGAATTTGATAATTTTGTTTTTATGCTCAAGTTTTGGGATTTTTGGACAATTAAATCAAACTGATGCAAAGGGGAAAAAACAAGGAGAATGGCAAAAAGCTTATCCTAATAGTAAAGCGATTGAATACAAAGGAACTTTTAAAGATGACAAACCAATTGGAACTTTTTACTATTTTTATGTTTCTACCAAAACAAAAGCTATCATTGTGCACGATGAAAAAACTGGAAGATCATCGGCTAGAATGTATCATGAAAATGGGCAATTGATTTCTCAAGGTATTTATATAAATCAGAAAAAAGATAGTATTTGGTCAAATTATGGTCCTTCAGGAAGAATTTCATTTAAAGAAACATATAAAAATGGAATATTAAATGGAAAAAAAACTATTTTTTATGTACCTGAAGCAATTGAAGATAAATCACAATTAGTTGCTGTAATTGAAAATTATGTTGATGACGTTTTGCATGGAGATTATTTTGAATATTTCGATGATGGATCTGTAAAATGCACAGGGAAATATGAAAAAGGAAAAAAAATAGGGAAGTTTACGACAAATCATGCAAGTGGTGGAAAAATGATGGTAGAAAATTACAAGTATGGAACTTTACACGGTTGGAGTTATGGATTTGATGAATCAGGAAAACAACTCGGGAAACGTTATTATAAAAAAGGAAAAGAATTAACGGGGAAGGAATTAGATAAATGGATTAAATATTGCAAAGAAAAAAACATTGATCCAAATTTTTGAACTTAAAAATACAAGCCATAAAAAAACCGCTTCATTATAAATGAGCGGTTTTTTTATTCTTGAGATTTTTTTAATATTCATCTTCGTTAAACAAAAAATCATCTTTAGTCGGATAATCCGCCCAAATTTCTTCAATGCTTTCATAAATATCACCTTCATCTTCTAAATCTTGTAGGTTTTCTACAACTTCTAAAGGAGATCCATTTCTGATGGCGAAGTCAATCAATTCGTCTTTGGTAGCTGGCCATGGCGCGTCTTCCAAATATGATGCTAATTCTAAAGTCCAGTACATTTTTATTTGTTTTTATTGTTATCTTTATTATTTAAAGTGCGCAAAAGTAATTTTATTTTAATAAGAAACAAATTTTTATTACTTTTTTTTATCAACATAATTCAAATTGAGCTACATTCTTGGTTTCCAAGGCTGTTCCTCAGCGCCCAAATCTTGTGTTAATTTTCGAGATAAGACAAATAAATAATCACTTAATCTATTTAGGTATTTTAAAATCAAGCCATCAACTTCTTCTGTTTCTTTTAAATGCGTAACCATTCTTTCAGCTCTTCTGCAAACACATCTCGCTAGGTGACAATAGGACACCGTAGTATGTCCTCCAGGTAAAACAAAAAATTTCATTTCAGGTAATTCTTTATCCATTTCATCCATTGAATTTTCTAAAAAAGTGACATCAATTTCTCCAATTTCAGGTAATTTCATAGTAGATTTTTTTGGATCTGCCGCTAAACTTGAACCAATTGTAAATAATCTATCTTGAATTTCAATTAATTGTAATTTATAAACTGGATTTATTTCTTGATCGCGAATCAATCCAATATTTGAATTTAATTCGTCAATTGTACCATAAGATTCTATGCGCAAAGCGTGTTTAGGAATTCTTGTACCGCCGATCAATTGAGTTGTGCCTGTATCTCCTTTTTTTGTGTATATTTTCATTTTTTTTTAAATTAATAATATTTAATTAAATCATTCCTTTTAAAATTCCTTTTATTTTTATCACAAAATGTTCTTTTGCTTGATGCTGTCTTTTCCAAATAATTCCCATCCTAAATAAATCAAGCGTTAAATTGTATTTTTTGTTTTCAATTATTTCGTTCCAAGCAGCAAACATTCCTTCGCTCCAGCGAATATCGTCTAAAATGAAAATCGTTTCATCGTGAGAAAATTCATCCAATAAATTCAAATAACTTTTCAAAGCGACTCCATCGTGATGACCATCAACAAATATTAAATCAAATTTGGTTTCTTTATCAATTGCTTTAATATAATTTTTGAACTCAGAATTTATGAAAGTAACATTGTTTAAACCTATTTTGTTTAAATTTTTCTGAGCAATTTCTTGTGTGTTTTTGCAGGCATCAATAGTTATTACTTCGCAAAAATCATTTCCCTTTGACAGATTAAACGTTCCTATGCCCAAACTTGTTCCCAACTCTAAACCATTTTTACATTTATAATATGATACGAGTTGGAAAAGTAAATCGGCATAAATTCCTTTGGAAGCAGCTGTTTTATATATTGAGGAAATTCTTCTTTTATTCGTTAATTTTTTAGAGCCTACACCAAAATCAGCAATTTCGATGGAAGTTTGATTTTTTTTATAAATTGATTTTAGCTGTTTTTCTTGTAATTTTAAAGAATCATTTTTTTTAATTTTAAGACATTTAGTAACAAATTCAAAAACGAAAGGAGAATGAATTTGATGTTTTCCTTTGGATTTTAATTTGTATTTTATATATTTGCCTATCAGATTCATGCTGTAAAAATAAATAAAAATAAAAGATATGCCTACACAACAACAAAACCTAAATGATGTTGAGCTTCAAAAAAATAAAGTTTTTGGTGAAAAACCAATTTTAAAACTTAAAAACCCCTGCAAAATAAATCATGGGATTTTAGAATTTTCTGAAGAACAAACAAAAGAGTTAATAAAAAAATTTGATAAAAATAATTCTACGGTTTCTTTTTTCATTCCTGCTTCTGGATCAGGATCTAGAATGTTTCAATTTTTATATGAATTTTTAAATCAACCTGATGAAAATAATGTCCAATTGATTGAGAAATTTTTTAATAATTTTCAAAATTTTGCCTTTCACAGAATTTTACCACGAGAAATTAGACAATTAAATTTAACTGAAAACCCTGAAATTGAAAAAATCATTAATTTTATTTTAGAAGAAGAAGGTTTAAATTTTTCAAGTTTTCCAAAAGGATTAATTCCGTTTCATAAAAATGGTCCATTTATTTTAAACCCTTTTCAAGAACAAGTTCTTCAGGCAATTAATTTAATTGATTCAAAAATCAATATTCATTTTACAATAAATGAAAATTTTGAAAAAGAAATTAAATCTAGCATTGAAAGTGTTACAAAATTAGTTGGGAAAAGAGTTTATTTGCATTTTTCAAATCAAAAAAGGGATACGGATGCTTATTCATTTTATGCAGATCAATCCTCCGTTTTAAATGAAAATGGAGAAGCGATGACTCGTCCTTCTGGGCATGGTGCTTTATTGTGTAATTTGAATGAAATTTCCAGTGAATTTATTTTCATTAAAAACATTGATAATATTCAAAACTATAATCACTCCCATAAATCTAAAGCTTCTTTTAAATTTTTGGGTGGAATTGCATTAGAATTTAAAGCTGCCCTAAAAAAGTTAAATGAAAACCCAAGTTTGGAAAATTTAGTTGAACTAAATGATAAATTTCAATTGTTTGAACCAAATGAAATCGTGAATTTCACAAAAGCTGATATTTTAAATTTTATCAATAGACCTTTCAGAGTTTGTGGAATGATTAAAAATGAAGGTCAACCTGGTGGAGGTCCATTTTGGGTGGAAGAAAATGGAGTTTCAACAAAACAAATAATTGAAAAAGCTCAAATAGAAAATAGTTTTGAACAACTAAAATTATTGGTTAAAAGTACACACTTTAATCCTGTAATGATGGTTGCTTGTCCTTTAGATTTAAATGGAGAAAAATATGATTTACATGAATTTTGCGACGATTCAAAATTCTTTTTAATTGAGAAGAAATATAAGGGAAAATCTATTTATTTCTCGGAATTGCCAGGTCTGTGGAATGGTTCAATGGCGTTTTGGAACACAATTTTTGTGGAAGTACCATCTGATACATTTAGTCCAGTAAAAACAGTTTTAGATTTATTAGATAAAGCTCACCTTGAGTAGCTAAGAATTAAAAATGAGGAAGAAAAAGAATAGCTTTTGACCGTCGAAGACAGCAGCGTAGCTAATACCAAGCGTTAGTGCAGAGAAAGTATTAAAATAAAGAACTTAGAAAAGCTAAGTAACTAAAATTTAGTATTCATAATTCAACATTTATAATTCATAGTTTCTTTTGTCAAGTTTAAGCCAATCAAGTGTTGCATTGTGAAAAATATTTTCTTGATCCAAAAGTGATATGTCACTTTGTTCGATAAATTTTCCAATTTCTAGATCACCTAAAGGAAAAGGATAATCAGTTCCAAAACAAACTTTTGAACTTCCTTGTAATTTTAGAATGTATTTTAATAAATCTATGTCGTGTGTTGCACTGTCAACCCAAAATTTCCCAATATAATCTCTTGGATTAATTGGATTATCTATGGCAACTAAATCTGGACGACAATTAAATCCGTGTTCAATTCTTCCAATTGTTGGTAGAAATGAACCACCAGCATGAGCAAAACACACGCGTAATTTTGGAAGTTTTTCGAAAATTCCACCAAAAATCATCGAACAAGCTGCTCGAGATGTTTCAGCAGGCATTCCAACTAGCCAAGGAAGCCAGTATTTTTTCATGTCGTCTTCTCCCATCATTTGCCAAGGATGAATTAAAACAGCTAAATCTAATTTTTCACAAGCCTCAAAAATGGGAAAAAATTCTTCTTCATTCAAATTACGATTGTTGATATTACTGCCAATTTGAATCCCATGCATCCCATTTTTTTTAATTCTTTCTAATTCTTGTATCGCTAATTTAGTATCTTGCATTGGAATTGTACCCAAACCAATATAATTTTTCGGAAAGCGAGCAACAAGATCTGAAATGTGATCATTTAAGAATTTGGATGTTTCCAAACAATCTTTTCCTGAAGCCCAATAAGAAAATAAAACAGGAATTGTACAAACCACTTGAACTGTTGTGTTGAAATTTGCATATTCGTCAATTCTAATTTTTTCATCCCAACAATTTTCTTGAATACGGCGAAAAAATTTTCCGCCCTGCATCATATCCGCAGAGTTATCATTATTATGTTCCAAAAAAATAAAATCCCCATATCCAAATTTTGTTGTCCAATCTGGAAGATTCTTTGGAATAATGTGGGTGTGCATGTCAATTTTCAACATAATTTTTTAATTTAAAATGGGTATATTTTCTAAAATAGCTTTTTATATTTTTTAAAACTCATAACTCATAACTCATAACTCATAACTCATAACTCATAACTCATAACTCATAATTCATAATTCATCTTTCGTTCTAAGATATTTAATCACCTCAGCTGCTCCAACTAATCCAAAAAGTGCAGGCATATAACTGATTGTTCCATAAAAAGATTTTTTATAATTTTTACCATCAGTCATTTTTAGCGACGATTTATCTTGGATTTCTGATGAAAAAACAGCTTTCACTTTTTTATATGTGATGTCTTTCCTTTTAAGGCGCTTTTTAATTTGAAGGGCAAGTTTGCAATTATAAGTTTTTTCTAAACTTGAAACTTGAATTTTTGAGCAATCAACTTTTCCTCCCGCCCCTAGATGTGAAATTAATTTTATTTTTAGTCTGATACAAGCAACAATCCATTCAATTTTTGGGCTAACAGAATCGATGCAATCCATTACATAATCTGGTTTTTCTTCTTTTAGAATTTCCCAAACACGCTCAGGTTCAACAAATTCTTCAATAGTTTTTAAATTAACGTCAGGATTAATATCACGAATTCTTTCGGCTAAAACAACGGCTTTATTTCTTCCAATTGTTGAATCTAAAGCAGTTAATTGTCGGTTTTTATTTGTTTCATCAAAAGAATCTCCGTCAATCAAAGTAATTCTACCAACTCCAGCACGAGCAATAAATTCTCCTGCAAAAGATCCAATTCCTCCCAAACCTACAATTAATACATGAGAATTTTTTAATTTCTCTATTTGTTCCGTTCCAATTAATAATTCAGAACGTTCTAACCATTTTGCCATTTTTTAAATGTTCTAATAAAATTTTCTTCAATTTGTAATTCAAGCTGCTGCAAAGATATATTTTTTATTTGTGCCACTTTCAAATAAATTTCCCTAATGTCAATTTTTTGTGTTTCTGAGTTTATCGAAGAATCATCAGTTTCTAAAAGCAGTT
>CAMBRH010000040.1 GCA_945870115.1 Chitinophaga pinensis
AAAACAGTGAAAACTCGAAAAACATTTGCCATTTCAATGTATTTTTCACCAGCTAGTAATTCTAGGATGTTTTCAGCAAACAAAAAACAAAAAAACATCATTGGAAGATAAAATATAGTCAATAAACCTGAAAATTTTTGAAATATTTCTTTTACTTCATCTAATTTATTTAAATTATTAAAATAGGCCATTTTTGGAAGAGCAACATTGATAATACTTCGTAAAATAATTTCAAAAGTTTCTGTCAATTTCAATGGAATACTATACAATGCAGCACTTTCTGAACCTAGAGTTAAAGCTAAAATAAAAGTGTCTGCACTTTTAAGAAGATTTGTCCCAATAAGCGTTCCAATACTGAATTTACCAAAATTCAACAATTCCTTTAAACTTGACTTAGTTGCTTTAAATAAATACTTAACTCCACTCCATCCTAATATAATAATGATTACCGAAGAAATCGCATTTGCAAGTAAATGTAAGGTGATAATTGTTTCAATTTCAAGTCTTAGGTAAAAAGAAGCTATAAAAACAACTAAAGAAAGTATCATGCTTAAAAATTTCACTAAAATTTGTTTCTTAACGGCAATTTGGGCTTGTAAAATTCCCAAAGAAATAACTTGAGGTAAATTGATTATCGCCAGCAAAGGATAATATTTTAAAAACAGGAAATAAGAATTTTCCTCTGAAATACAAAAACTTAAGGTAAAAAAAGTCATAGCAGTTACGAATGTGAATGCTAAACCAATAATCCAAGATCCTCCAATATAAGATTTACTATCGCTTTCAGTTTTTCCAGCGATAAATTTCACTAATGCCGTATGCATAAATCCTAAGCGCATCATTTCGACTAAGGAAGTTGATGTCAAATAAATCACCCAAATTCCATAATCTCCAATAGATAAACTTCTTGCTAATATCGCAATACTTGCGAAACCTAAAATAGCAAACATTAAATTTCCAACTAGTGAATAAAGTGAATTCCGCTTTGTATCACTTTTTAGTACAGCTTTTATTTTTGTAAGTGTTTTCATGATTATTTATTTTGAAGAAAAATCAAATTGAATCCATTTTTTTAATGTTTTGCGAATGAAATTTCTCTTTCTAGGAATTTCTCCAATAAAAGATTCCAAATTATAAACAGACATATTGGTTAAAAAAGCAAAAATTGTTTTACTATAGGATTCTCTAAAATATTCGAATGAGTTTTGATCTGCCTCATCCCAAATACGATCCGTTTTTAAACATAAAATACTAAGATCACATTCGTTCAACAATCCAACTGGTGTTTTTTGCTCGCAAAATGCAGGAAATTCAATAAAAATTAAGTCATAAGCATTTTTATCAAACTTACCATTCAATAAGTCATTAATGTTTTCAAACTCGATAAAATTGATTTCAACATCGTAATGAAGCACATCAAAATTTTGATCTGCATTAACTTTTGAATTAACTGGAGAAATGAAAAGTACTTTTTTATTTAATTTACTAAAATTTGCTGCTAAAGATTCTCCAACTCTGCTTTTTCCTTCATTGTTTTTTGTGCTTACGAGTGAAACAATAAAAGGAAATTCTGCCTTAGGCTTTTGACGTAAATATTGATAAATTTTACTTGAAGCCATTTTAATTAACTTTTCAGTGGTACCGCTATTTTCTAAAAATTTATTTGATTTTTTATCCTCAGCAATTCCAGATATTACAGGAACATTCAGTATTTTTTTAGCCCTTTCTACTGTTTTGATTGTTTGATCTAAAATTTCAGTAACAATTAAGATAATTAAAACAATCATCAAACCAGCTATTGTTCCAGCAATTAAAACTAATTTTCGTTTATTAGGTAAAGCATCAATTGGAAAATAGGCATGATCAATAATGTGTAAATTTGAACTCATTTGAAGATTTTGCTCTCTCAATCGACTTGTATTTAAACTTGCAAGATGTGACAAATATTCTTTTTCAGCAATTTCAATTTCACGCTCCATTTTACTTATATTACTTCCCAAAGGAGCAAAAATGTCGTAATTACTTTCAATTTCATTCATCCTTTGTCCATAAATGGATAATTTGGCTTTCGATTCATCCGCTTTTAGCACATTATCAACCCACATTTTTGCTAAATCTTTGTGAGAAATTCCTTCTTTAGAAGTAGATGTTTTGAATAATTGTTCAACTTTTACATCTATTTCATCTTTGATTTCATTTGCTCTAGCAGTTAATTTTAGTTGTTTTTGTAAGTTTTTTGGATTCTGAGCATCATTCAAGAGAATTATTTCTGTATTCAAAACACTTAGTTCATTTCGATGATTCAAAATTTCACTGTTAACTTTTAAGGCTTTTTGAGAACTTCCAAGTTTTTCGTTTATTTTTATGATGGAGGATTCAGCAGCCACCAATTCCATTTTTTCTTTGTTTCTTTCGTCAATAATATTTTCGTGTTTTTCAGAAATAAATTTTGTTTGTTCATCGTAATTAATTATTCTATTTTCAATTCTGAAATTTTTTAATTTTTCTTCGGCCTCATTTAATTTTTGATAAGCAAGTCGTGTAAGTTTCTCAAAAAAGGCTGCAACATTTGTAGTTTCTCCACTTTTTAAACCTTTGAAATTTTTGATAAAAACTTCACTCATAATATTCAAAACGTCCTGACAAACTCCAGGATCATCAGATTCAAAAGTAAGTTGAATTATATCACTTGCTTGAATTCGCAACACTTTTACTTCGTTGATTGCATGAACAGAATAATAAGGTTCAGTTTCATTATTAATCAATTTATAGATTGCATTATTTTCGTTTTTTTCTTTGAACTTAATTAAATTCTTGTATGTTTCTTCCTCTGAATTTGAAACTAATAATTGTTTAATTGTATTTTTTGGTAAAATTTCATTTATCCTTTCAAGATGCGCTTTCGAAATAGTTTTAGATGCTTTATTCTCAAGAACAAAATGCTTAGAAAGAAGTCTTAATGCAACCTCCTCTTTTGTTTCACGGGATTTAATTACATTGATAATATTATCAAATGCAATACTAATGGTATTAAAATCAACTTTGGAATTTTCTCCATTTTCAACAGAATAACCAGAAGCTAAGCCTGTATAAATTGACGTTTGACTCGCATATTTTTCTGGCGTTTCTTTTGTAGCAAAAAAAATTGTTACAGCAATAATGATTGGAACAAGTAATAAAAGTTTACTGTTTCTAATTATAAGTCGAATAAATTGTAATAAGTTCATAGTTCCTCATTATTTCCGCATATCTCAAACAAAATTTCTTTCGAATTTTTGTATTCTGATTTTATTTTTTCGAGTGCGCTCATTTGTGTGAAAAATATTTGTGAAGTTCTAGAAAAAGCATCAACATTAATTACGCCTCCTTTAAATTCTTCCTCAGCAATTTTATAATTTAATAAAGCAACATCGGTTGCTTGAACTTGAATGTCAATTAAACTTTTCCTAAGTAATACTTCGTTATATTGCGTGATTACAAGTTTTTTTAATTCTTCTTCTAATGATGATTTTTGAAATTTACTCGCTTCAACTCCTAATTTTGCAATTCTCTTACGTTCTGAACTCCCTACAAAAGCGCTAAGTGGTAATCTGATAAATGCGCCAGTTCCATATCCAAGATTAAACTGTTCAAGTGGATTCGTATTCCCATAATTCCCAAATTTTGTATCGGCTGTTACATATATTTCTCTCATCCAAGCATATTTTAATAATTGTAATTCTAACTCTTTTTGACCTACAAAAGATTCATGCATTTTCAACATAGGAGAATTTAAAATTGCACTTTCCATATAAAAATTTAAAGTATGAAGGCTGTCATTTTCAACATTTACAGTAGAAATTGTGTCCTGTGCATTGACATTTAATTGTACAAAAAGAAATGTTATGAATGAAATAGTTAATGTTCTCATGACTCTTGAATTTATACGTTTTCTTTTTGAGTAAGTGCTGGGAAAGTTTGAAAAATCAACAGTATATCTTTTAAAAAAGAACGATTCCTAGCATAACTATTATCAAGTCTTTTTCTTTCTTCTTCACTCATTTCAGCCTGTCCTCTTTTTCGAACTTGCCATAATCCCGTTAATCCTGCTGGCGCCATAAATCTAAGTACCCAATCGTCTGAAGTTAGTTGTTCTGCTTCATAAATTGGTAGCGGTCTGTTTCCTACAAAACTCATATCTCCTTTCAAAATATTGAATAATTGAGGTAATTCATCAATACTTGTTTTTCTTAAAAACTCACCTAGTTTTGTAACACGTGGATCGTTTTTAAATTTAATAAAACTGCTGTTATGTGCTTCCTGAGATAAAAGATAGAATCTCTCACAAATTTCAGCATCATCAATAAGTAAAATTTCTGAACAAGGTTTGCCTAAAGATTCACATTTTTCACAAGTAGAATTAAGTGCCTCTGGTTTATTACTTTGATATTGATTTAAATCCTTTAATTGATCTAACATTAATTCAGCACCAATTTTCATTGTTCTAAATTTGTAAAAATTAAAGACTTTGTAACCTTGTCCAACTCGTTTACTAGTAAAAAAAACAGGCCCTTTGGAATCAATTTTACTGGCAATTGCTACTAAAATTAGCAAGGGACTTAAAACTGCCAAAGAAACAAATGATAAACAAATATCAAATGTTCTTTTTAAAATAGATGAATTTGTTTTTCTAATTTTTGGTGAATCATTTTTTTTAATTTCGTTAAAAACGAATAATAACTTCTGATTTAAAGCATTTGAATCAATTGGACTAGCAAAAACGTCATCAATTTTATTTGTTTTTAAAACTTGGATTTTTTTCTGACTTAAATCTTCATTTCCAATTAAATATTTTTTTGCGCCAAGATGGGATATTTGGTCAAAAAAAGTATTGATATTCAAACCTTGTATTTTAGCATCACAAAAAATAAGATCACAATTAGATTGATGTTTTATTAAATCATGGTATGCTAAAATTGGGTTATCATAACAAAAAAAGTTTACTTCAAAATCTTTGATTTCATTTAAAGTTGTGGAAATTGATTTATCTTTTCCGATATAAATTACCTTAATTTTTCTTTTTGTATTTTTTTCAGTCGATTTCATAATTGTGATTTTTTGAAATGTTAATTAATTTTAATCTTAATTCTTCTGGACTAAAAGGTTTAACAAGATAATCTTCCGCTCCGGCCTGTAAAAATTTTATTCGCTCATTACTTTTTTCAATTCCACTCAGGATAATCACTGGAATTTTTTTAAAAAACATACTCATTTTCAAATTCGTCAGCAAATTCCAGCCATCAATAACAGGCATATTTATGTCCGTTAAAATTAAATCAGGTATATTTCCATCATTTAATGATTGTAATATTTCATTTCCATCATTAAAACATTGAACATCAAAATCTTTTTGCAAATATTCTTTCAAAAGCATCTGCATCATTTGATTATCATCTGCGATCATTATTTTCTTTTTCATGGCTAAAATTTTATTGAGGATTAGTTAAAAAATCGAAATTGCCCTGTCTTTCTTCAGATTCAGCAATTATTTTTTCAATGGTAATATGAAGGTTATTTAATGACTCTTTATTTTTTTCAATGTAGTCATAAGCCCCTAATTTTAGAGATTTCACAGAAATGTGCATGTATTCCTGACCTGACAACATAATGACTTTTATGTTCTCATTGAATTCTTTTATTTGTTTCAGAATTTCCAAGCCATTCTCAAAACCTAAAGTATAATCCAAAATAATAATATTTGGAGAATCACTCAAATGTTCAATGCATTTAGATCCTGAATAAAAAACAGAATTGTTTGTATAACCTAGACCCGTTAAATAAGTCTGAATTAATTGTGAATAAAATTTATCGTCTTCCACAATAAAGATGTTAATTGTTTTTTTGTTCATGGTATAAATATTTAGTTTCACAATGGAGACTTTAAACATTATGCCAAACGAACTAAAAAATTGACAATCAACAATTTAAAATATAGATGAGAGATAGGTTTTCTCAAATTGATAACTGATTTCTCAAATTGAGAAATTTTAATTTAATTAAGTTTACCTTTATTTAACTCATTAACAAGCAGTTCTAATTTTTTGATAAAATCAGTAACTTCTTCATCAAAATGATCTACCAAACCATTTTCGATTTGATTTGCTTGTAAATAAAGTTCATTTTTTGCAATATAGTTTAGCGAAGGTTTTATCTTATGCGTCAAGGCTTTAATTTCTTCTTGATTATTTTGAAGTGTGGCATTTTTAAGCATCGATATTACTTCAGGTGTAGTTTCAATAAATGAATTCAACATTCGCTCAATAATTTCTTGATTGTTATCAAAAATTACTTGTAAATTGCTTAAGTCAAGATAACTTTTTGTTTGTTGAACTTCAGAAAAAGTTTTATTTTCACGGCTCAAATGTTTTTCAATAATTTTCTGTAATTCTATCTGTTTGAAAGGCTTACACAAATAGTCATTCATTCCATTCTCAAGATAACTTGCAAGTTCATTGAGTTCGATATTTGCTGTTAAAGCAATAATAGGAGTATTAATTTTTAATTCATTTCGAATTTTCCAAGAAGCCTCAATACCATCTAAAATAGGCATTCTGATATCCATTAAGATGATGTCAAAAGTTTCCTTCTCAACAAATTTCACTGCCTCTTTGCCGTTTGTAGCGGTTTTTACAATCATTTTCCATTGTTCAAGGATTGATTGAGCTAAAATTAAATTTATATCATTGTCATCTGCAACCAATACTTTTAAATTAGCAAGATGCAAAGTATCAGCAAGTTTTTTTGAAATAATTTCAGGAAGCAAGGTTTTTTCTAAATTAATATTAAAGTAAAATCTACTTCCTTTTCCAAACTCAGTGCTAACTTCAAGTTCACCCCCAAAAAGACTTACCAACTGTTTTGATATAGAAAGTCCTAAACCTGTCCCACCAAATAAACGTGAAGTTGATTCACTTGCTTGTTTAAATTGTTCAAAAATCAAATTCAACTTTCCTGCTTCAATGCCTATTCCAGTATCGACTACTTCAAAACGTAGGTTGTCAATTTTTTCATCAATTTTAATGATTTCACAATTCAAACTTACTTTACCGCTTGGTGTAAATTTTATTGCATTACTCAATAGATTTGTGAGAATTTCTCCCAATCGCACTGGATCTGCTAAGTAACCACTTATTTCTTTAGTTTTAATACGATTTGTTAACAAGATGTTCTTTTCATCAGCTTTTAATGCAAGCAAAGTAATACTATTCTGAATCACTTGTTTAATATCAATAGGAATTTTCTCTAATTCAATTTGACCAGAATCGACTTTAGAAAAATTCAAAATGTCTTTAATGATAATCAGCAGATTTTCTGACGAAACCGAAATGGCATTTAAATATTTTTCTTGCGAAGCATTTAGTTCTGATTGAAGCAAAAGTTCACTCATTCCAATAATTGCATTTAATGGTGTTCTAATTTCGTGACTCATATTAGCCAAAAACATTTCCTTTGCATGTAACGAATTTTCAGCAATTTCTTTTGAAGATCGAAGTTCTTCTTCCATTTTTTTTCGTTCACTGATGTCAAGATGAATTCCAATTGTGCCCAAGAATTTATCATTCATGTCGTAAAATGGTGCACCGGAAATCATCACCCAAACTTTTTCACCTGATTTTTTTGTGAGTTGAAGTTCGTAAACTGATGGTTTTCCCTCTTGCCTTTTGGCCTCTTGTTCTTTCATGATTGCCTTTGCTTCGTCATCAAGTAATAAATCAATTGCGTTTACGCCAATAATTTCTTCTTCTTTAAAACCAACTAATTCGCAAAATTTCGGATAAGCTCGAACGATAGTATTATTTAAATCTGCTTCTACTAGTCCTAACTCTAGATTTTCAAGAATACTGCGGTATTTCTCCTCACTTCTTATCAAATATTGTTCAGACATTTTCTTTTCCGTAATATCTCTGGCAAGCGCGATCCATTCAAATCTTCCAGCTTCTGTTTTTATTAAATTTACAGATTGTTCTAACCAAATTTTTGTTCCCGATTTTGAAATGATGGGAAATTCAATTGTAGTACTTTCCAAATTTTGCTCCAATTGAAAAGCGTAAAAATTTTGAAGTTTGATTTTATACTTTTCTTCCAACAAAAAGGTATAGTTTTGATTGATGATTTCATCTTCCGAATAACCAGTTATTTTGGATGCATTCGGATTCACATAAATATAATTTCCTTCAGAATTTACACGAAATATGATATCCGTAGAAGATTCAACTAAAATTTTATATTTTTCTTCAGCTATTTTGAGATTTTCGTTATTTATGAGAAGCTTTTTCTCATTTTCGATTAATTCTTCATTTAATTTAATTAAATCCTGGTTGGTGATTTCTTTTGATCGAAGTAGTTGTAAATTGTCTGTTACCATGTCATGGAGTGCAAAATCAGAAATCAATAAATGATTATTTTCTAACTCATTGATTTCAGTTAGCCAAGGGGAATTGATGTAAATGATGCTTTGAGTAGATTTTTCGTAAATTAATTGACCTCTAAAGAGGATTTTTGATTTTTTACATTCTAAAATTATTACCAAATCCAAATGTTGTAAAAAAGAATCAAAAGTAAATTTTATGGACATCTTTGGTCGCACAAAATTAAAGGCTGAACTTATGTGCTCTCCAACTAGATTATTGCAAATTTTTTGAAGGGATGGTCCAATCCTAAGAATTGTTAAATCCTTATTTATTTCAAGATAAAATGGAAAAAGTTTTATAAAATTGGAAACATCTAAATTTTTCATGAGCTATGTTTTACGGTAAAAATATCATGCCAAACGTCTGTTTTTTCACTAGATTTTAATTCTATGGTGCATGTTGTTCCAAACATTTCCGCTATGCCATGAATTAGACCAACAACAAAATGTGTCAGGCCATCTCGCGAAGAATAATAGTGCAGTAGAATGGTTTTGTCATCAAAATCTTCCACAATAAATTCTGGTGGACTTAATTTTGGATAAATAAGCATTATTCGACTGTGAAAGTGAGGCAAATTATGCAAAAATTCTGTAAAATTGTTTCCTCCTGCTTTCATTAAATCTCCATACTTTTCCATTCCTGTTTTTAGCACCCAGTATTTTCCAAAAGCTTCTAAAATAGCTGACGCTGGTAAGTCCAAAACATTCGATGCAGCTCCCACTAAATCAAAGGTAACATCATCATCATAAGCTTGGTCGCTTAAAAAATAATCTACCTTTACACCTGCATCGGCTTTAATTTTTAACCACTTTTCTTCGCCAAAATTTTCAGTCACTAAACCTTGAATGGCTTGATTTACAATTCCGTACATAATTAATTAATTTCGATGTTATTTTCTTTTATTAACCTATAAATTGTTGATTTTCCAATGTCTAGTATTTCTGCAACCTTTGCAATATTTCCCTTGTATTTTTGCATATAAATTTTGATGAGATTATTTGTAACCTCATTTAAGGTCAGTTCAATCGAAAAAACATCTTCCATTGCATTTGTTTCATTGAGAATAATATTTTCTGTTTCAATTGAATTACCATCACTTAGAACCATCGCTAAATCTATAATTGATTTTAACTCTCTAACATTCCCCGGAAAATTATACTTCATTAATTTTCTGACTGAATCTTCATTCAAAGTTTTCGCTGGAAAATCATTTTCTTTGGCAAATAATTTAATGAAATGACTCGCCAAAAGAATAATATCTGATTTTCTTTCACGTAAAGGTGGCAATTCTATTGGCAAACCAATTAAACGATAATAAAGATCTTGCCTGAATCGATTTTTTTTGACTTCGTCATTTAAATCTCGGTGTGTAGCAGTAATGATTCTGCAATTTATCTTAATGGGTTTATTTTCACCTACGCGAGTTATTTCACGTTCTTGCAAAACACGCAAAATTTTAACTTGTGTGTGCAAATCCATTTCACCAATTTCATCTAAAAATATTGTTCCACCTTCAGCTTCTTCAAACTTACCAATTCTTCTTACTTGCGCTCCTGTAAAGGAACCTTTTTCATGCCCAAACAACTCGCTTTCAATTAGTTCTTTCGGTATAGCGGAAACGTTTATTGCAACAAATGGACCTTTTTTTTGCTTGGAATTATAATGTATGGCTTTTGCAATTAACTCTTTACCCGTGCCAGTTTCTCCATTAATAGAAACATTAATGTTAGATTGACATGCTTTTTCTAAAAATAAAAAAGTTGCCTTTATTTTCTCACTTGTTCCAACAATAGATTTTGAAAAGTCATACTTTTTGGATATTTCCTCAGATAATTTTTCAATTTTTTCTTTAAGCGCATCGTGTTCCTTTATTTTTATTAAAGTATTCCAAAGTCTCTCTTTAATATCGTTATCTTTAACAAGATAATCATAGACCCCATTTTTTAATAAATTTAGGGCCACAGAAATATCATTTTGCCCAGAAATTATGATTATTTCAGTTTCAGGAGATTCTTTTTTGATAATTTTAACTATATCATCTCCTTTATAATCAGGTAAAGAGTAATCCAAGGTAATTACTTCAGGCCTAAAATGCAATGATTCAATTAGATCCTTTCCAGAATGAAATTTCTTTACGATGAAATCAGGATTAAGTGCAATCTGATACTGCAAAAAATCTGCATACCAATTATCATCTTCACATACGAAAATTTCAAATTTTTTCATTATTATTTTTTTCTAAATCTAGGTAAATAAATTTAAAACAAATCTACAAATGAACAAACATATTCTACAAATGAATATTTAAAGCCAAATTACGAAAATTTCTTATTTTAAGAAAGAATACAATAATAAGAAAATAGAATCATTTTGTAAACAAAAAACCCTAATCTTATCAGTAAGATTAGGGTTGAAGAATTAATTACTATAAAGAAACCTATTTCCCCTCGAAAATATGATCAATATTTGATAATTTCATAATCATCATGCCGTCCGTAACTTTTGTTACAGTAAATATCTTAGATTTTTTCTTTGGCCCATAAAACAAAAATAAATCAGTTTGTTCTCCATACTTAGTAGTAATCCAAGTTCCTTTCAAATCTTCAAAATCTGTCATACTGCCTTCTTTGTACCAACGAGCAGTAAAGGTTTCGTCATCTTTTAAATCAAAAAAGATATTGTTTACACCAAGAATTTTGTCTTTTTCGGGTCCGAAACCAACTACTTTAGTTAAAGTCCAACGTTTTACAAAACGTTCATCAGCGTTTGAGCTTGAACATGCACTAAAGACAGTTACAAGTACTGATAAAATTAAAATGTTAAATAAGTATTTTTTCATGTTTTTAAATTTTATTATGACAAATATATTTATTTGTCATAATAAAAAACACCTTTTGTTGATAAATATTTTACAAAATCGATTTTGTTAACAAAAGCCAAAATTCCCTAATAATTCACAAAAAATGACATCTATCATGTTTTCGACTAACTCAACTCATTCTTTAAATTTTGCACTATCCCTTACTTTGTAGCATGGGAATAATATACTTAATGTTGGTTGTAAGTTTGGTAATTGCCCTGTTTTTCTTGCTTTCATTTTTTTGGGCTACAAAAACAGGACAATATGATGATGATTATAGTCCATCAGTGAGAATTCTCTTTGATGATGAAATAGAAGTAAATACAAATCAAAAACAAACAGAAAATGGAAGTAGAAAAGTTTAGTTACGACAATAAGGTTGTCAGAAACTTTGCGTATGCAACTGTAATTTGGGGAATAACAGGAATGCTCGTAGGTTTAATCGCAGCGTTACAGTTAGCTTTCCCTGAATTTTTTAACGATTACTTAGGATTTAGTTTCTTATCCTTTGGAAGAATAAGACCATTGCACACAAATGCAGTGATTTTTGCTTTCGTGGGAAATGGTATTTTTATGGGAGTTTATTATTCCTTGCAAAGATTACTAAAAACTAGAATGTGGAGTGATAAATTAAGTAATATCAACTTTTGGGGTTGGCAGTTTATTATTCTTTGTGCAGTTTTAACGCTTCCTTTTGGAATTACTTCTGGAAAAGAATATGCAGAGTTAGAATGGTGGATCGATATTCTAATTACAATTCTATGGGTTGTTTTTGGTTTCAACATGTTTGCAACTTTATTAACAAGAAGAGTAAAACACATTTACGTAGCAATTTGGTTCTACATTGCGACATTTGTTACTGTAGCAATATTACACATTTTCAACTCATTTGAACTTCCAGTATCTTTTTTCAAAAGTTATTCATGGTACGCTGGCGTTCAGGATGCTTTAGTCCAGTGGTGGTATGGTCACAATGCTGTTGCGTTCTTCTTAACGACGCCTTATTTAGGATTGATGTATTATTTTGTTCCTAAAGCAGCAAATCGTCCAGTTTATTCTTATAGACTTTCAATTATTCACTTTTGGTCTTTAATATTCCTATACATTTGGGCTGGACCGCACCATTTATTATACACTTCTCTTCCAGATTGGGCACAAAGTTTAGGAGTTGTTTTCTCTGTAATGTTAATTGCGCCTTCATGGGGAGGAATGTTAAATGGATTATTGACACTTCGTGGAGCATGGGACAGAGTTCGCGATGATGTGATGTTAAAATTCATGGTTGTTGCTTTAACTTGTTATGGAATGGTAACCTTTGAAGGACCACTTTTATCCTTAAAAAATGTAAACGTAATTTCTCACTTTACTGATTGGACTGTTGCCCACGTTCACGTTGGAGGTTTAGGTTGGAATGGAATGTTCACTTTTGGTTTATTGTATTGGTTGTTCCCAAGAATTTACAAAACTGAATTGTATTCTAAAAAATTAGCTTTCCAACATTTTTGGATTGCAACTTTAGGAATTATATTATACGCCATTCCAATGTACATTGCAGGATTTATGCAAGGTTTAATGTGGCAAGATTTCAATCCTGATGGAACTTTAGTTAATGCAGATTTCTTGAAAACTGTTGATGCCATGAAACCTTTTTACATGTTGCGTTCTTTAGGTGGATTATTATTCATTGTTGGAGCAGTAATGATGTTTTACAACTTGGTAAAAACTGCCAAAAAAGGAAAATTAGTTGCTAACGAAGAAGCTGAAGCTGTAGTTTCTCGAAATGTTGAAGTAAATACAGGTAAAGAATTCTGGCACAGATCTATTGAAAGAAAACCAATTAAATTCATGATTTTCGCGATAATTGTTGTTGGAATTGGTGGATTAATTGAAATTGTTCCGACAATGATTGTAAAAAGTAACGTTCCAACGATTTCTGCTGTAAAACCATACACACCTTTAGAATTAGAAGGTCGAGATTTATACATCAAAGAAGGATGCTACAATTGTCACTCTCAAATGATTCGACCGCTAAGATTTGAAACTTCCCGATATGGAGAGTATTCTAAATCAGGAGAATTTGTTTACGATCATCCATTCCAATGGGGTTCAAAACGAACTGGACCAGATTTAGCTCGTGAAGGTGGTTTGAGAAGTAACAATTGGCATTATCAACACATGTTGGCGCCAAAAGATATTTCTCCGGGTTCAATCATGCCAGCATACATTTGGATGAAAGACAATGAATTGGATATATCTTTAATTGGTACTAAAATTAGAGCTATGCAAACTTTAGGAGTTCCTTATCCAAAAGGGTATGACAAAAAAGCTTTGGCTGATTTACAAAAACAAGCAGAAGAAATCGCTACAGATATTGTGAATAATCATCCAAAAGAAGTGTTGAAAAACATTGACATCAAAGCTGAAATTAAACGCATCAAATCAAAAGAAATAGTTGCTTTAATTGCTTATTTACAGAGAATTGGTACAGATATAAAAGGCAAAAAATAAACGATAAGACATCAAGATTTTAAGACATCAGGATATTAGGACAATAAGACGGTCTTAATATCCTGAAATCTTAAAATCCTAACATCTAAAAAAACAAAACGATATGTTACGATTTATAAAACATAATTTAACAAGTATTGATGGAGTATCCATTTACCCATTAATCTCTTTATTGATTTTTGTAATTTTCTTTTTATTCGTGTGCACTTATGTAATTCGATTAAAGAAAACAGAAATCGCGGAATTAAGTAATATTCCATTGGAAGACAAAACTGAAAACGAACTTAATTTAAACTAAGTGTTATGAAAACAAGGAAAAAAATACTTTTGCTTTTAGCTGTTTTTTGTTTTACACAAAATATTTCAGCTCAAGGAGAACAATTATTCAAAGCAAAATGCAGTGTTTGTCATATTTTGGATAAAAATTCAACTGGTCCAAACTTAAAAGGTGTAAAACAAAAATGGAATGACGCAGGAGAAGGTGAAATGCTTTACGATTGGGTGAAAAATTCTGTAGGTTTGATTGCAACTGGAAAAAGTAAAATGGCAACTGCGATTAAAGATTTTAATGCTTCAGCAATGACACCTCAAGAAGTAACAAATGCAGATGTTGATGCAATTTTAGATTTTGTAGATACTTACGCTCCGCCAGTTATTGTTGAGCCACCAACAGGAGACCCAGCAGCTGCAGAAGTAAAATACAAACCTAACTACAAAGACAACTTAGATTTATTTTATTGGCTATTATTTGGAATATTTGTTCAATTAATAGCAATTTTGATTATTTCAAATACAATTATTTCTTTAGTAAAATCTGATTATTTCAAAAATCGACTAAGTGAAAAAGGTGGAAATATTTTAAAAGCAATAGTTGTTATTTTAACCTTTGGTTTCATTGCTACTCAAAATACTTCACTGGCATTGGAATTTTCTTCTCCTGGAGAAAAAACAGATACAAATTTGTGGTTGTTAGTTGAAAGCAGTGATATTTATTTCCTAATAGTAATAAATGTAATCTTACTTTTTATATTAGTTTACTTAAGAAGTATGTTTAAGAATTTCTTATCTATGGTTAAAACTGAGAAAGAGATTGCGAAAGAAATTCCTGTCACTAAAAAAATTAATGCTATTCTTACTGATGCCGTTCCAATTGAAGAAGAATCACGCATCATGTTGCATCATGAGTATGATGGAATTAGAGAATTGGACAACAACCTTCCACCATGGTGGGTTTGGATGTTTGTTGCAACAATCATTTTTGCGGTAGTATATTTATTTAATTACCACGTTTTGGGAACTTCAGATTTACAAATTAAAGCCTATGAAAAGGAAATGAAGAAATCTGAAAGAGAAGTTCAAGCATATTTGTCAAAAATGGCAATGAATGTGGACGAAACAAATGCAACAGTTTTAACTGAAGCAAGTGATATTTCTGCAGGAAAGTCAATATTCCAAACAAATTGTGTTACATGTCACAATCCAAATGGAGAAGGAAATATTGGTCCAAACTTAACGGATAAATCTTGGATTTATGGTTTTGATGTAAAAGATGTGTTCAAAACTATAAAACTTGGAACTGCGAATGGAATGCCTGAGCATAATTCGAAATTAAACCCGATTCAAATCCAACAAGTTGCTTCTTTTGTTCTTCAATTAAAAGAAACAAAAGGAAAAGAAGCTCAAGGAACAATTATTGAAAAATAAAAAAAATGAAGAGTTAGGAATGAAGAATTGAAAATATAAAGTACAGCTAATTTTCAATTCTTCACTCTTAATTTTTAATTCAAAAAAAATGGATATCAATTTCGAAGAAATAGAAGCAGAAGAAACGTTTAGAGATCGTATTTCTACGGTTAATGAAAAAGGAAGAAGAATTTGGCTTTTTCCAAAAAGACCTAAAGGAACTTGGTATAACAGAAGAAAAATAGTTAGTTATATTTTACTTTTTTTACTTTTTGCTTCTCCACATATCAAAATAAATGGCGAACAATTATTTATGTTCAACATTTTTGAGCGAAAATTTGTTATTTTTTCAAAAGTATTTTGGCCTCAAGATTTCTATATTTTTGCAATTGCACTTGTTCTTGGAATTGTATTTGTAATCTTCTTTACGATAATTTTTGGACGCTTATTTTGTGGCTGGATTTGTCCTCAAACAATCTTTATGGAAATGCTTTTCCGAAGAGTGGAATACTGGATTGAAGGAGATTGGACACATCAAAAAAAATTAGATTCTCAAAAATGGGACAAAGAAAAAATCATTAAACGAGGTGGAAAACACGTAACTTTTTGGTTGATTTCATTTGTTATTGCAAATACATTTTTAGCTTACATCATTGGTTCTGACGAATTATGGAAAATCCAAACTGATCCAGTTGGAAAACATTTGGGTAATTTCATTGCGATTATTGTTTTTACCTATGTTTTTTATGGAGTATTTGCTTTTTTAAGAGAACAAGTTTGTACAACAATTTGTCCTTATGGAAGATTACAAGGTGTATTGCTAGATCAAAACACAATGGTTGTGGCTTATGATCACAAACGTGGAGAAACGAGAGCAAAATTCTCTAAAAATGACGATCGGAAAGAAAAAGGTATTGGTGATTGCATAGACTGTAAGCAATGTTTACACGTCTGTCCTACTGGAATTGACATTCGAAATGG
>CAMBRH010000041.1 GCA_945870115.1 Chitinophaga pinensis
ATTTCTTGTGCATGTGAATTGAGAACTTTAGGTTATCAAGTAGAAATTTTTGAAGCAAAAGGAAATCCATCAGGTTTAACTGTAAATGGAATTGCACCTTATAAAATTACAAATGAAGAAGTTCTAGAAGAAATCAATTATTTGGAAACGCAACTTGATTTTACAATTCATTATAATAATCCAATAACAACAAAAGAGCAAATCAAAGACATCGAAAGTAAATTTGATGCTGTTTTTTTAGGCGTAGGAATTGGAGCTACTGCAAAATTAAATATCCATGGTGAAACTTTTGAAAATGTAATCGGAGCAGTTGAGTTTATTGAAGATTTAAGAAAAAATCATAGCAAAACACACGTTGGAACACACGTTGTAGTTTTAGGTGGTGGTAATACTGCAATGGATGCCGCTTCAGAATCTGCAAGAATGGGAGCTGAAGTTGTAACTTTAGCTTACCGTCGTTCAAAAGAAGATATGAAAGCCTACAAATTTGAATATGAGTTAGCTATTTCTTCTGGTGTAACAAGTTTATTTCAAGCTCAACCTATAGAAATTTTAGGAAATAGGAAAGTTGAAGGAGTAAAATTCATGAAAACCGATGGTTCAAAAGAAGAATTTACAATTCCATGTGATATGGTTATAAAAGCAACTGGACAAGCAAAACAAGGTTCTTTTTATGCTTTAATTGATTCCTTAAATGTGGATTCAAATTCACGCGTAATAGTTAATTCTGAAAATAACCAAAGTTCAAATCCTAAATATTTTGCTGGAGGTGATGCAATTAATGGAGGCGCAGAAGTTGTAAACGGTGCTTTTGACGGAAAACACGCAGCAAAAGGTATTCATATTTTTTTAAATAAATAATTTATTATGACAGATATTTCAATAAATTTCGCAGGAATTAAATCTCCAAATCCTTTTTGGTTAGCTTCTGCACCACCAACGAATTCAGGTTACCAAATCATGAAAGCATTTGATGCTGGATGGGGTGGAGCTGTTTGGAAAACGTTAGGTTTACCAACGATAAACGTTTCAAGCCGTTATGGTTCAGTTAATTACCGTGACACTAGAATGGCTGGTTTTAGTAACATTGAATTGATTTCAGATCGCCCTTTAGAGGATAATTTGAGAGAAATGCAAGAAGTAAAAAAATACTATCCAAATCATGCTGTAATTGCATCATTAATGGTTGATACGCGCCAAGAATGGGAAACAATTATTAAGGAAGTTCAAGATGCAGGTGCTGACGGAATTGAATTAAATTTTGGCTGTCCTCACGGAATGTGTGAACGTGGAATGGGATCGGCTGTTGGACAAGAACCAGAAGTGTTGAAAACAATTGTTGGATGGGTAATGGATGCCGCAAAAATTCCGGTTATTACAAAACTTTCACCAAATATTTCTCACATTACAGATCCAGGATTAGCAGCTGTTTTAGGAGGAACGAACGCAATTTCATTAATTAATACGGTTAAAAGTATTGTTGGGATTGACTTGAATTCCTATGCTCCTTATCCAGTTGTTGATGGAAAAGGATCAAATGGAGGATATTGTGGTCCTGCTGTGAAACCAATTTCATTGCACATGTTGAAAGATCTGGCTCAACATCCAGAAATTAGTAAAGTTCCTTTCAGTGGAATAGGGGGAATTGAAACTTGGAGAGATGTAGTTGAATTCATTCTTTTAGGTGCAACTTCTGTTCAAGTTTGTACAGCTGCAATGCACTATGGTTTTGGAATCGTTCGTGAAATGGAAGCAGGATTAAGACAATTCATGGAAGAAAAAGGCTACCAAACTATTTATGATTTTGCAGGAAAAGCATTGCCTAATGTGACAGAATGGAAAAACTTGAATTTGAAATACGAAGTAAAAGCAAGCATCAACCCTGATAAATGTGTTGGATGTGATTTGTGTTACATTGCTTGTGATGATGGTGCGCATCAAGCGATTTCTTTATCTGATGATGTTACAAATAGAGTTCCGACAATTATCGAAGAAAATTGCGTTGGTTGTAATTTATGTTCATTGGTTTGTCCAGTTGAAGATTGTATTACCATGGTTAAATTTGACGATGGAAAAGAAAATGTAACTTGGGATGAATTGACAAACGCAAATGAAATTCCAGATACTTTTAATGATATGCGTGCAGGAGGAAGAGGACATTTTGTTCCTACTGTTGAAGATGCGTGGAATAAGAGAAAGTATAATAGATAATTTATTTATAAGTGCTATTTTAAACCGATTCATTGATTTGAATCGGTTTTTTGGTTTTAAAATACTCCTTCATCCGAAAAACTAAAATATCCGTAATCTGTAATTATAAGGTGATCGAGTACAGAAATTTCAACTAATTTTCCAAATTCAACTATTTTTTTTGTAAGTCGAATATCTTGTTCACTTGGTTTTAATTGGCCACTTGGGTGATTGTGAGCTAAAACAATTGAACTAGCTAAACAATCAATTGCTTCTTTAAATAAAATCCGATTATCGACGATCGTTCCAGTTAATCCGCCACTTGAAAGACGCACTTGTTTGATTACATCATTTGCACGATTTAAAAAAAGAGCGTAAAACTCCTCTATATTTAAATCTTGTAAAAATGGTTTTAAATATTCGTAAGAATCTTTTGAAGCTCTAATTTTAATTCTTTCAGGTGCAACAGCTTCTTTCCTTCTGCGACCAAGTTCTAAAGCAGCAAGTAAAGTAATTGCTTTTGCTTCTCCTATTCCTTTGAATTTACATAAATCTTGAAGGTTTTTCTTCGAAAACTCGACTAAATCATTGTTTGAAGAAGCAAGTAAATCTTTTGCTAAATCAACTGCTGACTGATCTCTGGAGCCAGAATTTAGTAAAATAGCAATGAGTTCAGAATCTGTTAATTGTTTTTTGCCTTTCAGCATTAATTTTTCTCTCGGACGGTCGTCTTCAGCCCATGATTTGATGGTTTGGTTTGGTTGGATCATAAAAAATAAAATTAGGTTTAGTGAAATTTGTTTTAAAAATAAACAAGTTTAAGTAAAGCTAAGAATATTTTAGGTAATTAAAAAGATTTTTATGATATTTTTTTCATTAAATCATTGCCTCTTAAAGCAATAAAAATGGCGCAAATTGCCCAAATTGGCATGGCAGCTTTATCTGTATCGAAATAATTATTTAAAATTCCGTGAAAGAAATAGGTAGTTAAGGCTAAAATCATTGCTAAAATCAAGGTCCGCATTTCTTTATCTTTTGGATCAAAATGAATATACAATTTTATTCCTGTGTAAAAAATAGATGCGATTAAAGCTAAAACACTCAATAAACCAATAAATCCTGTTTCAGCCATTGGGCCCAAATATTCGCTGTGTGCATTTCCACCATCACCAAAATTTGTTGAGATGATTGTTAAATTTTCAGGTTCTTGAAATCTTGCGTATTCAAAAGCGTAAGTTCCGGGTCCAAAACCGAAGAATGGTCTTTCTAAAAACATATCAATTGCACAACTCCAGCGGTTTAAACGTTCTAAATTTGATGCATCTGACGTGACATTTGAAACGCTTTCCAATCTTTCTCCAAAATCTTCAGTTGTGTGTTCGGCATCATTTTTTGCTAAACTTTGTTGAATTGAAGTCCAAGAAAAGAAAATTATAATTCCGATAATAAATGTAGTTGTGGCAATCCAAGTGAATTTTATTTTAAATTTTATCAAAGCTAAAACTCCCAAAGCAACAATAATACTTAGCCAAGCTGCTCGAGTGTAAGAAAAATAAAGAGCTAAAATATTGATTGTAAAAACAGAAATTAAAACTGCTTGAACCAAAGGATTGTGCTTTTTTGAAAAATACAAGCCAAAAGTAATAGGTAAAACAAAAGCAACCAAAGCACCATAAATTGTATGATCTTTAAAAAGTGGATTCATAACCCAATGTCCTTCTTTTTCGCCAAATTGGTATGATGCATGAATAACCAACGTGTAAAGCATCGCTATGGTCATTCCAGCAATGAAAAGATAAATAAAGGTTAAAATATTTTTTCGCTTTTGAAATACAGAAACTCCATAAAATAATACTGGAATGATAAACCACAATTTCGCCAATAAAAATTTGAACGAAGCAAGAGGATTTGAACTTGTAATTGATGTAATGAAAAGCCAAGATAAATAAAATAGTAAAATCCAAATTAAATGGCTTTTAAACAAAATTTTTGGAAAAAATGGAAATTTTATTTGTTGAATCAATAATAAAACCATCAAGCCAAAAAGCATTGGTTCTGTTGGAATAAACAAGCCAAAACTTTGCGTATATTCTTCAATGTTAATTGAGATTGGTGCAAAAAAGAATAGGCTTAAAAATGTTACTTCTGTATGAAATATTGCTCCGTAAATAGCAATTAATATGATTGGCAAAAGTGAAAAATACCAGGAATCATTCCAAATAAAATAACATGATAAAGCACAAAATAGCAGGCCAGTAAAAACCAACCATTTATTTTCTTTAATATCAAGCCTTAACTTTGAAAACACGATTAAGCTTGTTTACGAAGTTCTTTTATTTTATCTTGAATCAACAAACCAAAAATCAATAGAATAAATGTCATGAATGCTGTAACGATGATAATAATTGCTTTTTTAGGCTTTTCTTTTTTATCAGCAACAACTGCTCTTTCAACAATAAATTTATGGTTAAAATTTGTATAGGCATCAGATTCAGCTTGTTCGTATGAATCTTCAAACTCCGCAAGTTTCATTGTTTTTTCATCACGAAGCATAACTAATCCGTCAAATTCTGCACCATGTTTGATGTTTACATCTAATTGATTTTTGAAAAAGGCTTTATCTGTTGGGTTTTTAGAATCGTTATAGGCTTGAAATAAATTTGCTCTGGCTTCAGAAGTTACAACCCCTAATTCAGATAGTGTATCTAATTTATTCGTTACTTCTTTCAACGAAGTTTGGATTATTTCTTTTTTTCTTTTGTTTATTTCGAAAGCTGGAATTGTTCTTTCTTTAACCATCTCATTTTTTACCGTATCAATTAAATCTACAATTCTATTTGCAATTTCAGCTGCCAATTCTCTATCACGATCTAAAACATCAATTTGAATTGAACCATATTTTGTGCGTGTAAATTGAATGTGACTTGAATAAGCCAAACCTAATTTATAATATTTATTGACATCTTTCGAATCAATGTCATAATGATTCATCAAATCATATCGCTGCACCAATATATCTCTAATTCGAGATGATGAAAGTATTTGAACCAATTGTTCAGCTTGTTCTTCTTCACCAAAATCCATGGATGATGCTTTTGCATTTCGTTGTTCTGAAAATGAAACGGTACTTGTTGCCGTTGGAAAAACAATTGCTGACGAAAGGAAAAGTGGCGTCATAAAAAATGTTACAACTGTTGTAATTATTGCCACAAGTAATGTAACTAAAATAATAAATTTTCTTTTTTTCCAGATGAAGATTAACAATTGACTTCTATCATTTTGAAATGTTTGGTTTTCCATTCTTAAATTCTTGATTTTTATATTTTATATAACTCTTTTTTTACAAATTTATTGCAAAAAAAAACATCCGCTTTTAAACAGATGTTTTAATTTTTAAAAAAAATTTCACTTTTTGTTGAAAATTATCTGTTAATCATAACAGGCATAACCAACATTAAAATATCTTCGTTTTCATTTTCAGGTTCTGAAGGAGTAAGAATTCCAGCACGATTTGGTGCACTCATTCTAATTTTAATTTCTGCTGAATCTAGATTTGAAAGCATTTCCATCAAAAACTTTGAGTTGAATGCAATTTCCATATCTTCTCCGTCATAAGAACAAGTTAAACGTTCATTTGATTCATTAGAGAAATCAATATCTTCCGCAAATAAAGACAATTCTTGACCTGCAATTTTGATTTTTACTTGATGTGTACTTTTATTTGAGAAAATCGATACTCTTTTTAGTGCGCTTAAAAATTGAACGCGATCAACAGTTAAGACATTTGGATTTTCTTTTGGAATTACCGCTTCATAATTAGGAAATTTTCCGTCAATCAAACGACAAACCAATTCCATATCATTGAACGTGAAAATTGCATTTGATTCGTTAAATTCTAGCAAAACTTCTTCCTCACCACGTAAATTTGATTTCAAAAGATTCAAAGGTTTTTTAGGTAAAATGAAAGAAGCATTTCCTTCAGCTAAAGAATCTGTTCTTTTGTAACAAACTAATTTGTGAGCATCTGTTGCAACAAAAATTAATTCTTCAGGAGAAAATTGACAATAAACTCCGCTCATTACTGGACGTAAATCATCATTTCCAGTAGCGAATAATGTTTTTGTAATTGCTTTCGAAATAATTTCTCCTGTAACTTTTAACTGATTTTTTTTCTCAAATGCTGGAATTTTCGGATATTCATTTCCATTGTATCCAGGCATTTTAGATTTTCCATTGTCATAAGAAAGTTCAATAGAAAAAGTGTCTTTGTCAACAATAAAAGTACAAGGTTGCTCAGGTAAATTTTTCAATATATCTAACAACATTTTTGCAGGAATACAAATTTTCCCTGATTCTGTAGCTTCAATAACAAGTTTTGTGCGCATTGTAGTTTCCAAATCCGAAGCAGAAACCGTTAAATCATTGTTGTCAATTTCAAATAAAAAATTATCTAAAATTGGTAAATTATTATTTGTACTCAAAACACCACTGATACTTTGTAAATGTTTTGATAAGGTTCCTGAAGAAACAATAAAGTTCATATTTGATAAATTTAATTGAAATATTTGATAAAAAAATTCGTTACAAAAATAGTACTTTTTTTTGAATTTTAATAATCGAGTATTTTTATTCTAAATTTACATTAAAAGGAGAAACTTAAGCCAAAATTAAAAAGAATAAAAGAAAGTTGCTTATCACTTCGAATTAAATTACTCATTTCTTCTTTTGTAAACCAATATTTTTCAGCTAAAACATTATTTGAGGAGTAAGTTTCTACTTTTTTAATGAAATTGAACGTATATTGAAATCCGTAATTAATTAATAAGCGATCAGAAATTGGTGTCCTCATATTTAGAGCATACATAATCATTTTAGCTTTGAACTTATTATCCGAATAATCAAACATATTTGTGTTAAATTCAGTCTTAGCAGCAGGACTTATGAATTGAAGGTATTCGTTATAACCATTAAAATCTGTAACATATTCTTTTAAATCAGATTTGTATTCCTTTTCAATTAAGCTGATTGTTTTTATTCCGAATCCAATTTGATGAGAAAATCCTATTGGCAAAATGGTGCTATTTCTTGCATATTCTATTTTGGGCATTATCGTAAATGTTTTAAAATCGAATAATTCTAGTTCACCATAATATTCATAAAAATTATTATAGTAAATCTCGCTGTTTTCATACCTGTCGATGTATTTCGATCCCACACTAAATTGATCTGCTCCAATATAAATTCCAGCTGAAAATTTGCGTGACAAGATTCTCATGTAAGAAACGCCGTAACCAAAGTCAAAGCGATCTTTTTGGTCATTTAATGGTCTTACATTTTTTTCTGTAAGAAAATTATCAGATGAGGTCAAAGAAAAAAGATTAGCTATTACAGGAGTAGTTATGGTTGTATTTACTTCAACAATATTTCTTTGTCCTAAATAACCTGAGTTTTGAGCATCAAGATTTGTATAAATACAGAGAAAAATGGCGGAAAATGTTATTTTTATAAATAGTATATTTTTCATGAGTAAAAAATGTTTTATTTTGTAGCAGGATTGGATTTCACGGTTAATAAAATATCATACATCCTTGCTTTCATAGAATATTTATTGATTGGGTCATTGTAATAATAGCTCTCTATTCCCTTAATTTTCCCTTCTTTTAAATCTATTACCGCTACTTTCAAATTAGTTTGATGCGTTTGTACAAGTCTATTTGAAATATGAATAATTGCCAATGGGTATAAAAATATTAAGGGAATTATCACTGAAGGAGAAACCTTTAATTTTTGTTCATGTTCTAAAATTGAAAACATTACTTTATCTGTATTATACGTTTTTTGAATTTCTTGCAACAAATTATAATCTGTCGGGAAAACTTCAATATCTTCAAACTCAACTATTTCATTGAGATAAGCAGATAAAATAGCTCTTTCATTAAATTCTTTTGTCCCGAAATTCTCGGAACTAGTACTTGATATTGTTGAAACAGTCATGTCAATTTTATTTGCAACAAAATCAACTGCATTGGTAAAGTTTTCGGTTAGTTTTTCAGATTTAACGCGGTTAATCCCTTTAGAATTAAAACAATAGATTTGGGGCTCCACATATATTAAGGCTGATTCACCAGTTCGCAATTTGTTTTTTTCTTCCAAATCTTCAATCTTTTTTTGTTCTTTGTTTGTTAAAGCATCGAATTCTGCTTTTACCTTTTCTTTGGATAAAATTTCTTCTCTAAAATCATCATAGGTTTTGTTAAAAAGCACATTCTTTTTAATGTCAGCTAATCCATAATAGAAAAAAGAGGCAGTATCTAGAATGGCTGTTGGGTCTGATTTAGAGTTTTTGATTTTATCATATTTCGAAAGTTTAACTTCGGTTTTAATTGGTTCAACGACTTTATTTGTGTCTAAAAGTAAGGTGTTATATTCAGCTAATAATGTTTTGTAGTTTTTTTCAGAAATCTTTGCTACATCAAACTTTTCTTGAGAAGCAATCGTTTTAATAAGACGTTTCCAAATTAGATTTACAATAGAATCATTTAAATTTTTCAAGCGAATATCTTCAACTTTTCTAAGTGCTAAGCCTATGATTTGCTTTTTATCTAAATTAATTAAGGTAAAATGCAGTTTTCCAATTTCCGCCTCTAAATTTTTTGATTTAGGCATCTTACTCAAAATATCGGGTCTGTCATTTTGAGCCAAACCAAGCCAAGATTTTGCTTTCATTCTTTCCAAATAAATTGAATTCGGGAAGTCTTTTTCTAAGCAATAAATTGAATAAATCGCATCATCAAATTGTCCATCTAAAACATCAGACCTAACACTTTCAAAGCGGCAAATGTTTCTGATGTAAGAGAAGTTTTCTTCTCCAAAAATAAATTTTTCCTTACCCCATTTTTCATAAATACCTGTACTTAGTGCTAGTGATTCTTTCCTTTTTCTAATATTTGGATGTGAGCTCTTTTTATCGTCAACATTTTCTTCTGCATTGATTGAAAAACCATTTTTAGCATAATAACCTGAAGGTAAAGTGAAATTTTCATCGTTAAAAAAAGATTCGTTTATTTCTCTTTCGTCAAATGGAAGATAAGAATAAAGCAAAACATCCATAGAAGTATTTAACTCTGAAATTGCATATCCTGCCTTGTTGTATAGATTCAAAGCTAATTTATCCGCCTCAAATTCGTGTTCTTTTGAAAAAGAACTTAATTTTTGGATTCGATCTGAATTACGTTGATTATCTACCTTAAAGTCAAATGTTTCAACAACGTGTTTTTCTGTGTAATGGGCAATTTCATGCGATAAAACAAATGCTAATTGCGCTTCATTTGTCAATTGAGAAATTAAACCAGTGGTAACAAAAATAATTCCTTGGAAAGTTGAAAATGCATTGGTTTCATTTGATTTAATTGTGTAAAAACGCAATTCTTCCTTTAAATTTGGATCATCTTTCAGTAAATTCCCTACAACTTTATCCACATAAGATGTTACTTCGTCACCAAAAATCACATAACCAGATTGCAATAAATCAGTAATCGAATAATGAACACCTTCTAAAAAAACTTTTTCAATATTCCCTTTTAATTTTACCTTATCATTTTTGATGTCATCGTTGATTTTTGCATACGTTTTAGCTGAAAAATCATCCGGGATTGTGCCCTCCGCAAAAATGTTTTTATAATCATTAAAGTCTTTTTTATGCAAGTTTTGAGTAAGGCCAAATTGATTAAATAGGAAGAAAATAAAAAGGGGTAAAGCTCTTTTTAACATAAGTATTATTTTTTGTCAAAAATAATATAATTTGGAAGAATTTGGTTTTTTATTGAAATTAAATTTTACAGTAAAATTTCTTTATTTTTTTGTCTATTATAATCCATTACTAATTAGACTTTTTTAATGTTTTGACTAATTTTTGTGATTCTATCCTCTTTTCTTTGTAATTTTGTTGTATATAATTTAAAGAATGAAGCAAGAAACAAGATTGACTACCGAAGATAAGGCACTTAAAATAAATTTGACAAGTGATATTTATGGATGTTTTGCAGAAATTGGTGCAGGACAAGAGGTCGCAGCCAATTTTTTTAAAGCTGGAGGAAGTTCTGGAACAATAGCTTATACTCAATCGGCATACGACATGAAGGTTTCTGACGCAATGTATGGACCTGCAACACGTTATGTTTGTGAGGAAAGACTTGTAACCATGATTGAAACTGAATTCGAGACGATGAAATATCGTTTGCCAGAAAAAAGTAAATCTTCTCGTTTTTTTGCATTTTGTAATACGGTTGAATCTTTAAATTATCACAAAACAAATCAAGGTCAAGGATGGGTTGGGGTTCGTTTTCAAGATGAAATTGGATCTGAGCCAAATGATGTGATTATTCACATTAAAATGCATGACAATAGCAATAAATCGCAACAAGATGCCATTGGTATTTTGGGTGTAAATTTATTGCATGCTTGTTTTTTCTTGACAGATACAATTGATAATTTTTTCACGGGATTGGTGCATCGTTTACCAAGAGAACGCATGGAAATAGACATGATTCGTGTTTCTGGACCAGCTTTCTCAACAATTGATAATAGAATTGTTGCCCTGCAATTAGTAAAAAGAGGTTTGACAGATGCAACCATGTTTGATCTTTGTGGAAATGTATTACAACCTTCAGCAGCGCTTTACAAAAAGAATATTTTGTTGATGCGTGGTCGTTTTCGTCCTGTAACAAAAGTTCACATCGATATGATTGAACGCGGAAAAAAACAATTCATCAAAGAACAAGGAATTAAAGAAGAAAATGTTGAAGTAATTTTTGAGTTAACCCTGAAAGATTTAACTGCTGACGGAAAAATTTCTGCAAAAGATTTCGTTGACAGGGCAGAATTATTAGGTTCTTTAGGTTATACTGTGATGGTTTCCAATTATTTGAAGCATTACAAAATGGTTGATTATTTGGCAACAATTGCACGTGGTCAACTTTTAGGTGTAATTTTAGGTGTTTACAATTTACATACAATTTTTGACGAACGCTATTACGATAATTTACCTGGAGGTTTATTGGAGGCCTTTGGTCGTGGATTTGGTCAAAATATCAAAATGTATGTTTATCCAGCAAACGATGTTGAGACAGGAGAATTATATACCTTAGACAATTTTGTAATTCCTCAAAATTTAGTTGGATTAAAACAATATTTGATTGACAACAATAAATTAGAAGCGATTGAAGATTACGATAGTCGTTTATTGCACATACTTTCTGATGATGTTTTATCAAAAATAAAAGCAGGTTCAACTGCCTGGGAAGAAGACGTTCCTGAGGAAGTTGTTAGAGCAATTAAGTTTTTTGAATTATTTGGCTATGTCAAAAAAGAAGAAGCAGTTGCAGTGAAAGTTTGAAAAGAAAAGAATAATAATTTTCTTATTTTTTGACGAATTAAATTTATATTTGTAACATTAAATAAAGTCTGGAGGTCTTAACGTCCTAAATTCTTAAAATCTAAAAAAATGTCACAAGCCAAAAATGCTTTAATTCGTTATAGAATAATTGATAAATGTATTCGAAATAAATTCAAACCCTTTCCAAGTAAAGAAGAATTGCGTAAAAGCTGTGAGGAGAATCTTTTTGGAAATGATGAAGGAGAAAATATAAGTGATTCTACGATTGAAAAAGATCTTTTTTACATGCGTATGGAGCACGATGCACCTATCAAATATAGCAAAAAGTATGGTGGATATTTTTATGAAGACGAAAAATACACCTTAGATGGTAGTCCTCTTACAGAAGCCGATTTGGAAGCAATTAAGTTTGCCGCAAACACCTTAATTCAGTTCAAAGAAGTTGAAATGTTCAAGCAGTTTGGCTTTGCAATTGATAAAATTTTTGATCGCGTAAATATTTCCTCAAACCCACAAGAAAAGGACATTGCAGAATTAGTTCAATTTGAAATGGCAATATCTATTAAAGGAAATGAATATTTATCACCACTTTTAACTGCTATTCGTGAGAAAAAAATCATTCAATTTGATTACGAAAGTTTTCAAACAGCGAAAAAAAAGCCAAGAAGAGTTGTTCCACTTTTGTTAAAAGAATACAGAAATCGTTGGTATTTAATTTCCTTTGATTGCATGAAAGATTGCTTAATAACTTATGCTTTGGAGCGCATGGAAAATTTGGAGGAAACTTCTGAATTTTTTAATCAGAAAATTGATTTTAATTCAGCGAAATTTTTTCAAAATGCAATTGGAATTACTGCCAATGATTCTGAACCTCAAAATATTATTTTTAAAGCAGATAACATTGCTGCAAAGTACATAATTTCTCAGCCATTTCATAAAAGTCAAAAAGTAATTAAAGAAGGAAAAAACAAAATGACTTTTTCTTTGGATGTTATTATTTCGGAAGAATTAATCCGATCGATTTTAAGTTATGGAGGTGAAATTGAAGTTGTTGAACCTGAAGATTTAAGAACAGCAATCATAAGTCGTTTGAATACAATGCGCGAAAATTATGGAGTTATTCACTAGGTTTTACATTTATATTTTCTGTTTGTATTAAGAGTGGCCAATTTCGTAATCGCTAAAAGACTTTCTTAAAAACCACAAATGGTCGAAAATAATTTTTTCCGACCATTTGCTATAATATAAGAGTTATAAGAAAATAAAAAATAAACTATTTTTGTAAATCCCACACAATTTCATAATCTCCATTTGCTTTTTCCTTTGCAATCATTTCTTTTAATGATTTAGTAAAAGAGCTAATTAAATCAGATGTTCTCATTAATTTTTCTAATTCCTGCGCAGAAATATTTCCTGCAACACTGTGAACTTTTTTATCGTTTGTTCCTTTACCACCAGTGGTATTGAATTCTATTTCCAAACCGATTAAATCAGAAGGTATTCCTTTTCCAAGACAAAAACCAGTTATAAAAGTAGTATTTGTTTGAGTACCATTAATTTTACCCGAAATTTGATATGTTAATTTTGGAGTAATAAATGCCTTTCCTTTATCTTCGCCTAAAATTAACTCTAAGGTAAATGTGCAAAGTGCATCCGTTCCTGTTTCTTTAAATAATTCTTCTTGAATACTATTAATTCCAAATGATTCTAGGAAAGAAAAATAATTTGTTTCTTGCGTATTACGAATTCCAACTGAAAATTCTTTTTCTGTATTCACGGTAGGCAATGATGATTTTATTTTTTTGAAAGATGTACTTTTTGTTACCACGTCAATTTCAGTAATTGAAGAGGAAAATTCTGTTTGCATTACTTTTGTAAATTCAGGATACATTTTCTCTAAAAGTGAATTCCAAGCCTCATTACTTTGTTTTGGGAAAGTAATTGTTGTAGTTTTTGTTGTTTGACCCTCACCTTTTTCTAGGTTTTTCTCTTGCGTTATTACGGATGTTGCAGAAATTGTTATTCCCTTTGCCACAAATGAACTAATTCCGATTTTTTTAATTTGACTAAAAGGTCTACTGGTAAAAGCATTTGGTTTTGTAATTTCGTAAGTTACCGTTCCGTTTGTTGGTTCATCTTTCCCCTTTACCAGCAATCCAAGATTAATTTCGGGTTCGGTTTTCACTGAAACAAACATCCCGTCACTATATGTACTTAGGTAGTTAACATGTGTAAAAGTTCCATTAATTGATTGCGCTTGAAGATCTTCATCAATTCCAACGGAAATAAAACTCTTCTTGAATTTTCCATCAGCTTTAATATTAATATTTCTAAATGCCGCAGCAGGAATGACAATTTTTGAACCTTTTCTAATGTAACAAACATCGTAGGTACTTTTAATTCCAACTTGGCTCATTGCAATGCTGATTTTTAACAGCGTATTTTCAGGTATCTTTGAATCATCGATTTCAATTTCAACATTTTTGGTTAAATCCAAAATAATGTCCTCAGTCAATCCATTGATTGATTTTACTTTTAGTTGCTTTTTATTTGGTTCCAACATAAAACTTGATTTTTCACCAGAAGAAGTCGTTAACTCAACTTTTCTTGGAGCATTTGTTGGATCAGAAACGATATAATAAACTCCTGAAGTTGAATATTCTGCTACCTTTCCATCAATTGTAACAGTTCCATCAATTTTGGTAAATGCTGAATTATCTTTACTATTCAACATCACAAAAATCAAATCTGCGCCTGTTTTCCAACCAGGAAAAAATGACTGTGGAATTGTTTCAAGTTCAAGAGGGTGCAGGTTGCTTCCGAAACCAATTGTAGGAGTTAATCCTGATAATTTTGAAACAACCGTTGCTTCTGGTGCTGAAGCTCCAGCAACTTTTGCAATTAATTTGTTTAGAAGTTTTTGACCTGTACATACTGAATTGAACAGAGAAACTAATGTTACGAGAATTAAGATTTTCTTTTTCATAGAATTAAAATTACTTTATTTTTTATTCTACAAAATTATATGATATACTAAGGATAAATCTAAGGTAATAGTTGTATTTCTTCTACGTGATTTATCTTAATTCAACAAGATATTGGTAGATTTTGCAAAATAAAGTCGATTTGCTGAAAAAAGAGAACTAACTTAAAATTCCATTAGTGTACGCAAATCGAATTAAGCCAGCAACATTTTTTACGTTCAATTTCTTCATCAAATTTGTACGATGCGTATCTACAGTTCTATCGCTAATGAAGATTTTTTTACCGATTTCAATATTAGTTAAGCCTTCAGTTATTAAAATTAAAATTTCGATTTCTCTTTTAGTTAATTCTACTTCTACAACAATATCTTGTACTTTAAAACTCGTTTCAACAACTTGGATTTTATTACTTACAAATTCCTTTCCTTTCAAGATTTGATTAATGGCAAAAAACAATTCCTCCTTATCGCAATTTTTGTGGATGTAGCCATTTGCTCCTGCTTCCCGCAATTTTAAAAACATGTTCTTGTCCTTATGCATTGTCAATACCAAAATTTTCAAACCTGGGATGAAATTTCTCAAAATTTTCACTGCTTCAATTCCGTTTAATATTGGCATATCGATATCAGTAATAATTACGTCAGGCAACATTTTTTTTGTTAACTCAACAAGCTTTTGTCCATTCTCTGCCTCTGCAATAATTTGGAATTGCTCAGCATCTTTAAACAGTGCTTTTAACCCATCAAGGATTAATTTGTGATCATCGGCAATTATTATTTTTGTAGTAGCAGTCATTTATTATGTTTTTTGCTTTGTTATTTTAAAATAAATCTTGTTCTCCTATTGCTCTATTTCGTTAAGCTCATTAATAACTGAAACAAAAGTACCACCATTAATCCCTGGTTCAATATTAAATTTTGCTTTTATAATTTCTGCTCTTAATTTAATATTACTTAATCCCATTCCAAATTTGTCTTTTGAAATAAAACCTATTCCATTATCCTCAATAAAAAGTGAAAACTGTTTTTTTGAGAATACTGCTTGAATAGAAACTTCAGTGGCTTTAGCATGTCGGATTATATTTGCGCATAATTCCTGTGTGATCCGGTACAAATTAATTTCTTCATTTTGGCTAAAACCTTTTTGCTCTCCAAATACTTCAAAAGTATATTTTAGTTGATGCTGAAAAGTTTGTTCAGTTAATTGTTTTATTGCTTCAATTAATCCTAATTCTGACAAGGCTGGAGGCATAATTTCATGCGCAATAGTTCTCAATTCATTTGTAGCTTCATCAAGCAGAATGATGCAATTTCTGTAGTTTGATTGTAATTCAGGAACTGAGTCTAGAAGTTCATCGCTAATTGCATTGAATTTCATTTTAGTTGCTGCAAATTTTTGGCAAATTCCGTCATGTAAATCGCGAGCGAGTCTTACTTTTTCCTCCTCCTGCGCTTCTAGAATATTTTCTAAATGCTTTTTCTGTAAGGCGAATTCAATTTTTTTTCTTTTAGCTTGTTGTTTTAAATAAATTATTAAGAAAAGAATAATTAAAAGTAATATCAATCCAGAAAAAGATAATAAATATATGTTGTTTTTCTGTTTTTCTGCTAAGGTTTTAGATTCAGCAAGCGCCTTTTCTTTCTTTATTTCCTCTGTTTTATAGACAACTTCCGAATTTGCAATGCTATTTTTCAATTCATCTTTAAAAATAGTATGGTTAACATCTATTACTTCCTTGAATAGATTTGAAGATTTTTCAAAGTCCCCATTCAATTCATATTTTACTGCCAATTGAACAATGGCGGAAATGAGATCACTTTTATACTTTTGCGTCCGCTGGATTTTGAGTGCTTCTTCTGATAATTTAATTGCTTCTTTAAGCCTACTTGTTTTGGCCAAAACATTTGA
>CAMBRH010000042.1 GCA_945870115.1 Chitinophaga pinensis
TCAGCACCCAAATTAATTTGCATCACTTTAGGTCAAAATGATGGTTTTCAGAAAACAGATTTATTTGTTTCGACGTATTTCAAGTTTGTAAAAAAATTAAAAAAGCGTTATCCAAATACAAAAATTATATGCTGTTCAAGTCCAATGGCCACTCGAGTATTAAAAGATTATCAAGAACGGAATTTGAATAAATTGGCTCAAAAATTTAAGACAAATAATATTAATAGAACCTATTTATTTTTCTACAAAGGAATTTATAGAAACGGATATTTATTTCATCCAAGTATTCAAGAACATAAAAAAATTGCCGCTGAATTAATTGATTTCATTACTGAAAAGGAAATTTTAAATTGATTTCTGCGTATTTTTACACAAACGGTAAACGTCCTATCATAAAAAAGTATATTTTTGATAAATGAATTTTAATTTAAAATCAACTTTTATGAAAAATCAAATTGTCTTATCTTTTTTCCTTTTTACCTTCTCTTTCATTTTTTCACAAGAGAATTTGACCTACCAAAAACCGCCCAAAGAAATTTTGGAATTGGTTGATATTGAAAGAGCTCCCTCAGTTTCAATTGATTCAAAAAATGAAAACATGTTGTTTACTTATCGCAAAATGTACAAAAATTTGGATGATTTGTCACAAGAAGAAATGCGTTTGGGTGGACTTAGAATTAATCCAAAATTAAATATTTCAAGTACAATTACTTATGTAAATAATTTGAAATTAAGAAAATTCAAAGCAACAGTTTTAACAGAGGTGAAAGGTTTGCCAACAAATCCAAAAATTGCAAATATCACTTGGTCGCCAAATGAAAAATTCATTGCTTTCACGCATACTTCTGATTTAGGTGTTGAACTTTGGTTGTTGGATATTGATGTAGCTTCTGCAAGAAAATTGACATCGGATTTGTTGAATGCAAATACTGGAAATCCAATTACGTGGTTTAAAGACAACGAATCGCTTTTAGTGAAATTTTTACCGAAAGATAGACCAGCATTATTATCTGCAGCGAGTGCTTTGCCGGTTGGTCCAAATGTATCGGTTTCTGAAAGTGGCGAAAAAGCGCAAAATAGAACTTATGCAGATTTATTGAAAAATAAAATGGATGAAGCAAATTTCGAAAACTTGATGACTTCTGAATTAAAACAAGTAAAATTAGATGGTAATACTTATGCTTGGAAAAGCAAAGCGATGTATTTAGGAACTTATTTTTCTCCTGATGGACATTATGTTTTGGCAACAATTCTTCAAAAACCGTTTTCTTACATTGTACAATACAATCGCTTTCCAATGACGCAAATTGTGTATGATGAAAGAGGAAAAACAGTGAAAGAAGTCAACAATATTCAACTTTCTGAAACTTTACCAAAAGGTTTTATGGCTGTGCGAACAGGAAAAAGAGATATGTATTGGAGAGCAGATAAAGCTGCGAGTTTGTATTATGTTGAAGCTTTAGATGGTGGAGATCCAGAGAAGAAAATGGAATTTAGAGACGAGCTTTTTTCATGGGATGCACCTTTTGACAAAGCAGGAATTTCTTTGGTAAAAACGAAACAACGTTTTTCTGATGTTGAATGGGGAAATGATCAAATTGCCTTGGTTTCTGACAGCTGGTATGACACAAGAAATACAAAAACATATTTGATAAATCCGTCTGATGCCAATCAAGCACCAAAAACAATTTTTGATAGAAGTTCAGACGATGCTTACAGCGATCCAGGAGCTTTCGACTCTAAAAAGAATGCAAATGGAATGTATGTTTTGAATATCATTAAAAGTGAAGTTTGCTTAATTGGTGAAGGTTTTACTGAAAAAGGTCAATTTCCATTTATTGATAAAATGAATTTCGCAACAGGAAAAACTGCGCGCATTTATCAATGTACTTATGCAGATAAACAGGAAATTATTTATTCCATGATAGACGTTTTAAAAGGAGATGTGTTGGTTCAAATTCAATCAAAAAATGAATTTCCAAATTATTATGTGAGAAACATCAAAAGTAAAAAAGCACCTTTCATGCTAACGAATTTTGCAAATCCATTCAAAAGCATTGAAAATGTATCAAAAGAAGTCATTAATTATAAACGTAAAGATGGAGTGGAACTTTCAGCAACACTTTATTTACCTGTTGGTTACGATAAAACCAAAAAAGAAAAACTTCCAATGATTATGTGGGCTTATCCAAAAGAATTTAAGGATAAAAATTCAGCAGGACAAGTTACTTCAAATCCTAATACATTTACTTTTCCATTTTATGGAACGCCGATTTATTGGGTTACAAGAGGTTATGCTGTTTTAGACGATGCTGCTTTCCCAATTTTAGGAGAAGGAGAAACACAACCAAACGATAGTTTTATCACACAATTAGTTGATAATGCAGCTGCTGCAATTGATGCTGTTGATAAATTAGGTTACATCAATCCTAAAAAAGTTGCAGTTGGAGGACATTCTTACGGAGCCTTTATGACAGCAAATTTATTGACACATTCTAATTTGTTTGCTTGTGGAGTTGCAAGAAGTGGAGCATATAACAGAACACTTACTCCTTTTGGATTTCAAAGTGAAGAAAGATCTTATTGGGACGTTCCGAATATTTACAACGAAATGTCGCCTTTTATGACTGCTGATAAAATGAAAACACCTTTGTTGTTAATTCATGGTGAAGCAGATAATAATCCTGGAACATTTACCTTACAAAGTGAACGTTATTTCAACGCATTAAAAGGTTTAGGAAATCCAGCAAGATTGGTTTTGTTGCCAAAAGAAAGTCATGGTTATGCTGCTTTAGAAAGTATTTTACATGTTTTGTGGGAACAAGATCAGTGGTTTGAGAAATATTTGAAATAAACATTAAAATATTAGGTCGTCAGGACATCAGGATTAACTTCGTTGCTGCTTCGCGGTTTAAGACTTTGTAATGTGCGTGAAAAAGTTGAAAACTATTCAAAAGTTAGTTTTAATAACTCCAGAGGAGTGAAATGTTTATAACGGCGGATGTAATCCGCCGGATAGAATAAAATATCACGTTTTTGGCGCGTGTTTTTGTTTAAAAACCTTGACAAAAACAATTTCTAATTTAGATAAACATAAAATTTATGACATTAAAAGAAGTAATGCAAGAGCTTGAATCTTATGGAGATGCTCAAACTAAAAAAACTTTGGGAGTTCACGGAGCAAAAGAACCTTATTTTGGAGTTAAGGTTGGTGATTTAAAGAAAATCTTGAAAAAGACCAAAAAAAACCATGAATTGTCTCTGGAATTATATGCCACAGGAAATTCAGATGCCATGTATTTAGCTGGATTGATGGCTGATGAGAAAAAAATCTCAAAAGAAACCTTGGAAAAATGGGCTCATGAAGCTTATTGGTTTTATTTGTTTCAACATTCGGTTCCAATGTTAGCTGCAGAAACAGAATTTGGTTTTGAACTTGGTTTAAAATGGATTAAATCCCATATTGAAACGGTTGTTTCTTGTGGTTGGTCAACTTTGTCAAGTTTTGCAACGGTTCAAGATGATGAAAAGTTAGACATTAAAAAATACAGTGAATTGCTCGATTTCGTTGAAAAAAACATTCATGCACAAGAAAATAATGTTCGCTCTTCTATGAATCTTTTTGTAATTGCCGTCGGAACGTATGTAAAAGATTTAACCGATAAATGTTTGGCAATTTCAGAAAAAGTAGGTAAAGTTAGTGTCATTAAAGAAGGAACAGCTTGTAAAGTGCCATTTGCTTCAGATTATATAAACAAAGCAAAAGACGCTGGAAAAATTGGTAGCAAGAGAAAAGTGGCTCGTTGTTGATTTTTAGGTAAAAATTTAGGAAAAATTAAATGAAAATAGCTTCTAGTTTTTTATTAAATAATCAAGATTTTAACACTTCGGAACTAATTTCTAAAATTGAATCAATTGTAGAAAATCACAATCAATTTACTCTAATTGAAAAGCAAGAAAGGAAGTTATATTATTTTAAAAATAATATTTATTCATTCTTTTTGCTCAAACATTTTTTGCATAATGTTGTAATTTCAATTTCAGAATCAGATAAAAATTTTAAAATCAAATTTGAAACGAGTATAATTTTTGACCTATTGTACTTTGCTCTAATTCTTTATATTGGATTTATTCATGGCTCCAATTTTTTAGTTTTATTAATTTTTTTTCCAATTTCTTTGTTTGTAAAATTTTATTTTTTAGTGAAATTGAAAAGCCATATTAAAAACGCTCTTTTTGTTTGAATCTAGTTTTTAAAAGAAGAACGTAAATGATTACGTTCTTTTTAATTGAAAAATTATTTCTTCTTTTCTAAGCTATAAACAGTTCCTACAAATAACATGATAAATATATTTTTGATAATAAAGTTAATAATTGAATTATCAAAATTAATGGAGCTACCAATAAAAAACAGTAAAATACTTAAGCCTAAGTACAAGAAAAATTTTCTTAAATTGTATTTAATAGGATAGTATTTTTGTCCTAATAAATAAGATGCAATCATTTGTGCTGCATAGACAATCAAGGTTGCCCAAGCACAAGCCCAAAAACCATATTTTGGAATAAATAGTACATTTATCAAGATTGTTAAAAATGCTCCTCCAATTGAAATAAATGCACCAAATTTTGTTTGACCACTTAATTTATACCAAATGCTTTGGTTGTAATAAACGCCTAAAAAAACATTTGCTAAAAGCAAAATTGGCACAACACCTAATCCAACCCAATAACTTTCATTTTGAATAAAATGCTTAAAAATATCGATGTTTAAAGAAACAACGAGAAAAACCAAACAAACACCTGCAATGAAATAATTCATTGTTTTTACATATATTTTATTTCTATCTTCGTTTTTTGATTGCTTAAAGAAAAATGGTTCGGCTGCATAACGATAAGCTTGTAGAAAAATCGTTACAAGCATCGCTAATTTATAAACCGCACTATAAATCCCAACTTCTGTTTTCGCTTCGTCTAAGGTTTTTCCTGAAGTAAATAGGATTCTTTCCAATAAAATTCGATCGATGGTTTCGTTCACAATTCCTGCAAAACCAGCAAAAACTAATGGAAGAGAATATTTAACCATTTCAAAAGCAAGTTTAAAATCAAAGGCAAATTTGATGTTCAAAAAGTCCTTGTACAACATTGCTGGTTTTACCAAAGATGAAATTAAATTGGCAAATAAAATAAATAAAACTCCTTCTGATGGCCTTTCTTTGTCAAAAAAAGCAAAAAGAAAAATGAGGTTTAAAATGATATTTACAAAAATAGATGTAAATTGAATGAGGGCAAATTTTTTGGCTTTCTCTTCAGCGCGTAATTTTGCTAATGGTAAACTCGAAATTGAATCAATACAAACAATTAAAACCAGCAAAACGATGAATTCATTGTGTTCATGAAAAAGCAAAGCATCGGCTACTTCTTGATTAAAGAAAAGAACAACTAAAAGAAATAAAGTATTTAAAGCAATTATTGTTAAAAAACTATTTCCAAAAACTTTTTCTTTTTGACTGTGATCGTCATCGTTTGCGAGATTCAGATAACGAAAAAAGGTCGTTTCCATTCCAAAACTTAAAAAAACTACAAGGAAAGCAACCCACGCATATAGAATTGAAATATCTCCGTAATCGGAAGGATTTTCAAAAACCAATGTGTAAAGTGGAACTAATAAAAAATTTAAAGTTCTACCTAAAATACTTGGTAAACCATAAATTGCTGCTTGTCCAAAAAGTTTTTTTATCGGGTTCAAGATCTGAAATTTGCTTTTCTTTTTTCTAAAAATGCTGTAGTTCCTTCAACGAAATCTTTTGTGCCAAAACAAGCTCCAAATTCATTTATTTCTGTTTGAAATCCGTCTACACCATCTTTAAAATTAGCATTTATTGCTTTAATGGCGCTTTCAATTGCTGAAGCCGAATTATTTAGAATTTTTGACGCAATTTTTTCTGCTTTTTCGTGTAATTCTTCTAAAGCGCAAACATCATTTACTAAACCCCATTTCAAAGCTTCATCAGCAGAAATCATTCCTGCAGTAAAAACCATTTCATTCGCTTTTCCTTTTCCAACTAATTGGGCCAAACGTTGTGTTCCTCCATATCCTGGAATTACACCAAGAGAAACTTCTGGTAAACCCATTTTTGCATTAGAAGATGCGATTCGAATGTGTGAAGCCATTGCTAATTCTAATCCACCTCCAAGAGCAAAACCATTTACCGCTGCAATTACTGGTTTTGACATGTTTTCAATGAAATTAAACAACATTTCTTGTCCTTTTGCGGCCAATTCTTTTCCTTGATTTACGTCAAAATCAGAAAATTCTTTAATATCAGCTCCAGCAACGAAAGATTTTTCTCCTGAACCAGTTAAAATTACAACTCCTGTATTTGAATCTTCATTTGCAGTTTTCAAAGCAGCGTGCAATTCTTCAATTGTTTCTTTATTTAAAGCATTTAACTGAGCTGGACGATTAATTGTAATCCACTGAGTTTGATTTTTTTGTTCTATTAATATATTCATTTTTTAAATATTAAGATTGTTGGCTTCGAGGGCCTCAGTCAACAATTGAGTGATTTTTATAATAAAATTATGTATCCAAAAAGATTAAATTCTAATGTCTTTTATCTTCTAGTCTGATGTCTCTTTGTCTATTCTGGTGCTAAGCGCAATACAATTCCATCAATTTCTTCTGTTATAGGAATTTGACAACCCAAACGTGAATTAGATTTTACGTGAAAGGCTTGGTCTAACATGTCTAATTCGGCATCTTTTTGTTCTTCTAAAACGGTGTCAGATTCTAAATAACATTGACAAGTTGCGCACATTGCCATTCCACCACATTCGCCCAAAACAGGCAAATCATATGATTTACATAATTCCATGATATTCATGCTCATATCCGTTGGAGCAATTAATTCGTGGGAAACTCCTTCTCTATCAATTATTGTTACAGTAATGTCTGTTGCCATATTTTACTTTTTTTAATGCAAATTTAGTCAAAAATATAGATTTTCACTTTATTTACTGCGATAAATCTTGTAAGTGAGATTATTAGAATAAAATCAAAAATAATGTTTTAACTTTGCAACATGGTAAAAATTCGTGATATAGAATTGGGAGAATTTCCTTTGCTTTTGGCTCCAATGGAAGACGTTAGTGATCCACCGTTTCGTGCTTTATGCAAAAAACATGGTGCAGATTTGATGTACACCGAATTTATTTCATCGGAAGGATTGATTCGTGACGCAGCGAAAAGCGTTAAGAAATTAGATATATACGAATATGAAAGACCTGTTGGAATTCAAATTTTCGGCTATGATATTGACAGTATGTTGAAATCTACCGAAATTATTGAAAAAACTAATCCAGACATAATCGACATTAATTACGGTTGTCCAGTAAAAAAAGTTACGTGCAAAGGCGCTGGCGCTGGAATGTTACAAGATATTCCAAAGTTAATTAGAATGACTGCAGAAATTGTGAAAGCAACTAATTTGCCAGTTACTGTAAAAACACGTTTGGGCTGGGACGAAGACACTAAATTTGTTGTCGATACAGCTGAAAGATTGCAAGATATAGGTATTGAAGCAATTTCAATCCATGGAAGAACTAGAAAACAACTTTATAAAGGCGATGCAGATTGGACTTTGATTGGAGATGTGAAAGCAAATTCACGCATGAAAATTCCTGTTTTTGGAAATGGCGATATTGATTCTGTGGAAAAAGCGGTGGATTATAAGAATCGTTACGGAGTTGATGGAATTATGATTGGAAGAGCAAGTATTGGAAATCCTTGGTTTTTTAATGAAGTAAAACATTTCATGAATACAGGTCAAAAATTAGCTGCCCCAACTTTGGCTGATAAAGTTCAAGCTGCAAGAGAGCATTTAACAATGAGTGTTCAATGGAAAGGCGAGATTTTAGGAATTGCTGAAATGAAAAGACATTATTCAAATTACTTTAGAGGATATAGCAATTTCAAATCTTATCGAATGAAATTAGTTACTTCTTTTCATTTAGATGAAATTTTTGAAACACTCGATTTTATTGAAAATAATCAAGAAGAATTTGAAGCGGTGATGTAAGTTTGGATTTTAAGTAGCTTTATTTTTGAAAAGAGTTACCTTTTTAATCCAATTTAAGAAATTTTTCTCAATAAATTGGTTAAATAAAATAGAAAAACAAATTGTAATTAGTATGATTACAATTTTTGAAAAGTTACTGTCATTTGGCATTATTAAAGTCACTATAGGACCAAATAAATAGATTGAATACGAGGAATCTCCTAAAATCTTAAAGCACCTAGATACATTTAGATTTAGTTCCTTGTTTTTTTCATAGATAATAAAGAATACGATTAAAAAAAACGAAATAGGACCATAAATTAAGTAGGTAATAGGATTTGCATATTCAATTGAAAAAATCAAAAACAGCAAAAAACAAAATAAAGCAAGTAAAAGTGCTGTTTTTGCATGAAAAAAGTTGAAATATTTTAACGAAAAATAAGAAGCTGCTAGTCCAATTAAAAATTCCCACAGATTCCCACCAAATAGGAAGTTAATGTTAGTGTTTTTTAAAGTAAAATCAGTTAAATTTAAAAAGATGATTGTTGTAGAAATTAATATCAAAATATAAAATATTATTTTTTGATATTTTTTGGGAAGTAAATATGTGATTGTACCAATTAGGAAATAAAAATATAGTTCATAAGAAAGACTCCAGCTAACTCCAAGAAGTGGATAGTGTCCGGGAACTAAGAAAATAGAAGAGAGAACAGAAGAATTTAGCTCAAAAGGACTTAAAAAGAATAATAAAATTAAGGCAATCCAATATAAAAAGAAGATTTTACTTACTCTATTTATTATGAAATTAATTGCTTTTGGTCGTTCTTTGTGGAACAAAGTATAGTACATAACAAAACCACTAATTACAAAAAACAAGTCCACTCCTTTATAGCCAGATCGAAATAAATTTAAGTGAAAAAGAAGCACTAGGAGCGAAGCGGAAAACCTAAGAAATTGTAAGGTGTTCAAGGTTTCCATTTTCTTCCTTTAATATATCTATTGTTTTTACTTTTTACCCAAAAACTTCAAAGCTCTTAAAACTTCTTTGTCATACGAAGAAACTACCGTATAATAACCTTGTTCTGTCCACAACTGTCTTGCAATTTCAGCTTTAATTGTTTGAGTGATGAGGTTTTTACTCACTTTTAAATCGGCAATATTTCTGTAAACTTTAAAGTTTTTCTCTGCATATTTCACAAAAGATTCTAAAATCGTTTCGTCAATTTTAAAGTTTGTATTAAAATCAGCTAGTGATTTCCATTTATTTCTTTTGTTTTGGAGAAAATCAAAAGCAAAATTTTGAAAAACAGGACTATATCTTAATTCTGTAAAGTACCAACTTGAACCAACAGTATCCAAGGGAATAAAAACATCTGGCAAAATACCTCCTCCACCATAAACAATTTTTCCTTTAGGCGTTTTAAATTTTAATGAATCAACTAATAAAGTGCTGTCAATTTTGTATAATTCACCATTTTCGTATCTTTCCAATTGATCAGAATAATATTCTTCGTAATCTTTTGTGTAAGGTTTTTGAATACATCTTCCAGTTGGCGTGTAATAACGAGCAATGGTCAAACGTAAATTACTTCCATCTTTTAAGGCAATATCTTGTTGCACTAAACCTTTACCGAAAGAGCGTCTTCCCATAATTGTTGCACGGTCATTATCTTGCAAAGCACCAGCAACAATTTCACTTGCAGAAGCTGAATTGCTGTTAATTAATATTACGAGCTCCGTATTTTCTAACATCCCTTTTGAAGTTGAAAGGTATTCTTCCTCTTTAGTGTGAGATCCTTTTGTCTTTACAATTTCTTTATTTCCGGCCAAAAATTCATCAACAATTTCAACTGCGGTTTGTAAAACTCCGCCAGGATTATTTCTTAAATCAAAGATTAATTTCTTCATTCCCTTTGCTTTTAAAGTTGCAGCTGAACGTAAAAATTCATGATAAGAAGCGATAGAAAATTGGTCTAATTTTATATAACCAACATCTTTAGTAAGCATCGTTGTACATACAATGGATTCTAAAGGAATTGATCCACGAATAATTTGTTTGGTAATTTTTTTCTTATTTCTATAAATTTGCACTTTTACTGGCGTATTTTCTTCACCCTTTAAAAGCGACATTACTTTTTCGTTGGTAATTTTTTTCTTAGCTACATTTTTTCCGTCAATGGAAATAAATTTATCTCCAGCTTGCACTCCAACTTGATAAGATGGTGAACCAAAAATTACATTAGTTACACAAATTGTATCTCGAATAATGCTAAATCTTACACCAACACCACCAAATTTCCCATCAATTTGTTCGTTCATTGCTTTCAATTCACTAGCAGGAATGTAATTACTGTGTGGATCTAATTTGTGAAGCATATCAGCTATTGCGTCTTCAAATATTTTATCGCTATTTAAAGTATCAACATATCTTGTGTTTAAAACTTCAATAATATCTTTAAATTTTGCGTATTTTTCTTCACCTGAATTTAAATCAAATCCTTTGGAATTTGGAGATAAAATATGTCCCATCCACAAACCAATTGCTAGTGCAAGAGAAATTGTAAAAGGCAATAAATAATTTTTTGATTTATCTTTCATCAAATGGATTTTCTAATTGTGTAATTTCTACTCCTGCTTCTTTCAAAAAATCAACCCCTGTTGAATCTTTGTATATTTTTATGAAGACCAAACGTTTGATCCCTGCTTGTAAAATTAATTTACTGCAATCTTTGCAAGGAGATAAAGTTAAGTATAAAGTTGAATCTACACAATTATTTGCTGATTTTGCTACTTTTAAAATTGCGTTCGCTTCTGCGTGTAATACAAACCATTGTGTTTCACCTTCAGGAGTTTCACAACAATTATCGAATCCTGCGGGAGTTCCGTTGAAACCGTCTGAAATTATCATTCCGTCTTTGACGATAATAGCACCAACTTTTTTGCGAGAGCAATGGGACAATTCTGCCCAAGTTGAAGCCATTCGTAAATAAGCTTTGTCGTAACGCTCTTGCTTATTGTCAATTAGAATTTGATTATTTTCAGTCATTATTTTCAATACTTATTTTAAGAAAGAATACAAAAATAAAAAAATGATTGGGTTAATTAGAGTTTTTGGAAAAAGTTAGTGTTAAATTAACACAAAAATGAATTGAAATTTTTCCTTAATAAACCAAAACCTCTTTTTCACTAACCTCCAAACTTATTTCTTTTCCGAAAATCAATGCTCGATTATCATCAATATGTCCAGCTGGAAAATCAAAAGCAACTGGAATATTTAAGTTTTTTGTATGTTCTAAAACGATTTCCTCCAAATTTTTCCCATAAGGAATTTCAGTGTCTTTTAGGCTTGTAAAACTTCCAACGATTAAACCTTTGATTTTCCCCAAAATACCTGCTTTTTTTAATGCAAAAAACATGCGATCGATGTGGTAAAATTGTTCGGATAAATCTTCTATAAATAAAATTTTGTTGGAATAATCGATTTCAATATCCGTCCCAAGTAAACTATAAATTATCGATAAATTTCCTCCTAACAGAATTCCATTTGCTTTGCCAGAAATGTTTTTTGGATTTGATTTTAATTTGTATTCTAAGTTTTTACCTGTAACAGATTCTACTAAAGTAGTTAAAGCTTCTTGTGAATTTTCTCCGTAATTTAATGGCATTGTTGCGTGAATACTTTGAATTCCTTTGCTTTGTAAAAACAAATGGAAAACAGTAACGTCAGAAAAACCAACAATCCATTTAGGATTTTCATTGAATTTATCCCAAGAAATTGCATCTAAAATTCTTACACAGCCATAACCTCCACGGTTGCATATTATTGCTTTAATTTCAGGGTCATCCAAGGCTTCTTGGAAATCTTTTAATCGTTCTTCATCTGAACCAGAAAAATAATGGTATTTTCCAACACAAAATTCTCCAATTTCAACAATAAATCCTTGTTTTTCCCAAAATTCTTTTGCCTCAAAAACTAAAACTGGTTCTATTGATTTTGCTGGTGAAACAAGTTTTATTTTATCGCCTTTTTTTAAAAATGGAATAGGTGAGTTCATAGTTCAACATTTATAATAATTCTCAGATTTTAATTAGAAGGTTCAATTTTTAGGCATTTTTAATGAAGTAAATTTTGAGTCAGCTTTGGCTGATGATAAATTTAATTCAAAAAATAACGACAAAATGGACTTTTTAATTAAAATCTAAATGTTTTCAAAAAAATCATTTCCTTTATCATCCGTAATAATAAACGCTGGGAAATTTTTAATCGTGATTTTTCTCACAGCTTCCATTCCCATTTCTTCAAAATCAACAACTTCAACTCCCACAATATTTTCTTTAGCCAAAATTGCTGCTGGTCCACCAATTGATCCTAAATAAAAACCGCCGTATTTTTTACAAGCATCTTTCACTTCTTTAGAACGATTTCCTTTTGCAAGCATAATCATACTTCCACCAACTTTTTGGAATTCTTCCACATAAACGTCCATTCTTCCAGCTGTTGTTGGTCCAAAACTTCCTGAAGGCATTCCTTCTGGTGTTTTTGCTGGACCAGCATAATAGATTGGGTGATTTTTGAAATATTCTGGCATTGCTTCTCCAGAATCTAACATTTCTTTGATTCTTGCGTGAGCCATATCTCTTGCAACAATTAAAGTTCCGTTTAATTTCAAACGCGTTTTAATTGGATGTTTTGACAATTCAGCCAAAATTTCTGGCATTGGTCTATTTAAATCAATTTCAACAGCTGGCTCTAAATGCGGTGGAGTCTCTGGTAAAAGTCTACGTGGATTTTTCTCCAATTCCTCTAAAAACAATCCTTCTTTCGTAATTTTCGCTTTAATGTTGCGGTCTGCTGCGCAAGAAACACCTAATCCAACAGGACAAGAAGCTGCGTGACGAGGCAAACGAACAACGCGAACATCATGTGTGAAATATTTTCCACCAAATTGCGCACCAATCAAACTTTGCTGACAAATTAAATGCACCCGTTTTTCCCATTCTAAATCACGGAAAGCTTGGCCGTGCATATTTCCTTCTGTCGGTAAATTGTCGAAATATCCAGCAGAAGCCTTTTTCACAACTGATAAATTTGCTTCGGCAGAAGTTCCACCGATTACCAAAGCCAAATGGTATGGTGGACAAGCGGAAGTTCCTAAATCTTTGATTTTATCTCTCACAAATTCTTCCAAAGAAGCATCGTTTAACAAAGATTTTGTTTTTTGGTATAAGAATGTTTTGTTGGCAGAACCTCCACCTTTTGCTAAAAATAAAAAGTCATAAGAATTTCCTTTTTTGGCGTAAATATCAATTTGTGCCGGTAAGTTTGAACCAGAATTTTTTTCGTCAAACATCGTCAAAGGAACGATTTGAGAATAACGTAAATTTCGTTCTTGGTAAGTATTAAAAATTCCCTTAGAAATAAATTCGGCGTCCTCAGCTCCTGTGTAAACATCTTCACCTTTTTTTGCCATAACAATTGCTGTTCCAGTATCTTGACAAGATGGAAGTTGACCTTCAGCTGCAATTACAGCATTTTGCATTAAATTATAAGCCACAAAACGATCATTATCTGTCGCTTCTGGATCTTCTAAAATGTGTTTTAATTTTTCTAAATGCGCAGTTCTCAAATAAAATGAAACATCAGCCAAAGCAGATTCTGCTAAAACTTCCAAGGCTTTTGGGTCAATATTAAGTATTTCGCGATTACCAAATTGTTCGATTTTCACAAAATCTGATGAAATTTTGCGGTATTTGGTGTCGTCTTTAAGAATTGTGTATGGATCTTGGTAAAAAAATTCTGACATAATTTTTTAGTTTTTTTTGAATTACAAAGCTAAGAAAAATATCAAAAAGGGAGTTTATTTTTGGGGATTTTAAATCAGATTAATTTTTTATCAATCTTCTAATTGAAACTAAATGTCCAAACAAAACAATTGGTACCATAACAGTAGGTAAAAAGCTAATCGGGAAGTTTAAAATCGCAATATTTGGCTGATCGAAAGCAAATAATTGAAGTGGTGAAGGAGCTGATAAAAAAGCATTTACAACAATGTTTAATAAAAGTCCCAAACTGATGATGTTCCAAATTAAAAGTAATTTTCGTTTGATTACGTTTTCTTTAAAAGCAAAATAGGCAATAAAAGGTGCAGAAATTCCTGCTAAAATATCAAAATTTCGTCCTTCAAAAGTCATTATTTCTGGAATGGTTTTGTACACAAATAAATAATACAAACCAATTTCAACAGGAATTCGAATGATGTTTAAAAAAGTTAAATTTTTAAGTGGCAATGAATCCATGAAAATTCTACCTTTTTTACTCAAAAAAACAAAAAGAACTGTCACTAAAGTTGGTAAAACTCCAGTCAAAAAAATCCTTGGAGGAAATGTATTTGTATCAGAATTATAAAAATTGCCTAAAGTCAAAAAAGTTTGAATGATTATCCAAATTATCAATGCAATTAAAATGATATTTGCGTTTTTATGTGCTTTTTCTAAGGATGATTTTCTAAGCGATAAATAAAAAAGGATTAGCGTCAACAAAGTTGTTAATGCAAAAAGAATCGAAATAAAAATGGGCAGGTTTTTTATCATGGATTTGAAATTTTATTTAGAAAAATAATTATATCATAATGCACTTTATTTTGGAATCTAAACTTTCTTAATAAACATATAAATTTTCAACAACATAAGTTCCAAATAACCCTTCCTTGTAAATTAATTTTGCTTTTAATTGATTGTTTTTTTTTGAAAATGAATTTTTACTTCTACCAAAACTACAATTAGATTTTATCATTTCATCATCAAATTTAAAAATGATTACATTAGAATAAATTTTTTTGATTTTGTTAATTTCTAAGTGGATCGGCTTTTTGTTTTTCGTATATAACTTATTTGAAACACCAAAAATACAAGTGGAAGGGAAATAAAAAATTAAAAACAATAAAATTAATTTCCAGATACCATATAATATTTTGTTTTCATTTACTGGAGTTTTTTTTCTTAAAACGAAAATACCAATTAAGAAAATAGGAGCATAAATGTAATATATTGAGTACCCTTTATAAAGTATTTGATCATTATATTTGTGAAAAATCACATATAAAAAACAAGAAAGGGCACAAAGCGAATACTGATTAATTTTTGGAATAAACTTTTTCATTTTAATAAATTTACTAAATCTCAATGTTCACCTTGTGTTCCTCGTGTTTCTTTGTGCCTTTGTGTCAAAAAAACCAAAACCTTTGCGAACTTTGCGTTTTCCTTCTTGTCTTTGCGTTTAAAATTACATCAATCCAGCGCGTTTCAACAACGCCTCAGCATTTGGTTCTTGTCCTCTAAAACGTTTGTACAAATCCATTGGGTTTTCAGTTCCTCCTTTGCTCAACACATTTTCTTGAAAAGATTTTGCTATTTCTTTGTTGAAAATTCCATTATCTTGAAAGTGTGCAAAAGCATCTGCATCTAAAACTTCTGCCCATTTGTAGCTGTAATATCCTGAAGAATATCCACCTGGGAAAATATGTGAAAAGGAAACACTCATACAGTTTTCTGCTACATCTGGAAATAATTTTGTGTTTTCAGTAGCTTTTAATTCGTGTTCTTTGACCGATTTAATATTTGATGGATCGATAGAATGCCAAGCCATGTCAATTAAACCCAAACTAATTTGACGAACAGTTGCCATTCCTTCTAGGAAAGTTGCAGATTCTTTGATTTTCTCGACAAATTCCATTGGAATCGTTTCTCCTGTTTCAAAATGTTTTGCAAAAAGCACCAAACATTCTTTTTCGTAACACCAATTTTCTAAAATCTGACTTGGAAGTTCAACAAAATCCCAGTAAACGCTCGTTCCTGAAAGACTTGGATATTCAGTATTTGCTAACATTCCGTGTAAACCGTGACCAAATTCATGAAACAAAGTTGTAACTTCATTGAAAGTCAATAAGGAAGGTTTTGTTGCAGTTGGTTTTGTGAAATTACACACATTTGAAATATGCGGACGTTCATTTATTCCATTCTCAATGTATTGATTTTTGAAAGATGTCATCCAAGCACCGTTTCTTTTTCCTTCTCGAGGATGAAAATCTGCGTAAAACAAAGAAACAAATTCATTTTTTTCATTGTAAACTTCGTAGGTTTTTACATCTTCGTGGTATTTTTCAATCGAGTCAACTTGTTTGAAATCCAAGCCATACAATTTTTTTGCAACCGTAAAAACGCCATCAATTACTTTTTCAAGTTGAAAATATGGTTTTAATTTTTCATCGTCTAAATTA